>CAMNHD010000029.1 GCA_946538875.1 uncultured Treponema sp. | reverse complement strand
GGCAGTGCGAGCCAGCGGTTTGTCACGATGCGGTCGATCTTGTCTGATGTGGAAAGCTTTCCGCGCTTACCCTTTGTGATGCAGCTTTTGATTATTGATTCGATGTAGCGGTAGCGTTCTGCTGTGATGATTGATTCTGCATCGTCATCAAGTTCCTTTTCGCAGGATTTAATGTCGTCTTCTATGTGGGCAAGTGTATCCTGCGGAAGGTTCAGCCGCTCACGGATTTTTTCGTCGCGCTCAAACAGCTTGACTGAATACCATCTTTGCTGGGCTTCGGGAAGGTGGTGGACGGCTGCTTCTTCGATATGAGCAAGAGCATGTTCCACGCAGCCTGCAAAGCGGTGATGGTAGACCATCGGAGTTCTTTTTCTTGCCATCTCGACAGCTTTTTCTGCGGCTTCGATACAGCCTGTTCCCTTGAGTGCTGAAATTTCCACTACAGGGCAGGCAAGCAGTTTTGACATTTCTTCAAGGTGGACTTTGTCGCCGTTCTTTTTGACAAGATCCATCATGTTGACGGCGATTACCATAGGAATGCCTAGTTCTGCAAGCTGGGTTGTAAGATACAGGTTGCGCTCAAGGTTTGTTCCGTCCACGATATTGAGGATTGCATCGGGACGTTCGTTGACCAGATAGTTTCTTGAAACAATTTCTTCTATAGTATAAGGGGAAAGTGAGTAGATTCCGGGAAGGTCCATTATCACGACTTCGTTTTCTTTTGAAGTGTAGCCCTTTAGTTTTCCTTCTTTTTTTTCAACGGTGACTCCAGGCCAGTTTCCTACAAACTGGTTTGAACCTGTAAGCGCGTTGAACAAGGTGGTTTTTCCGGCATTAGGGTTGCCGGCAAGTGCAATCTTAATCATTCTGCTTTTTCTCCGCTCTGTTTTACCTGGATGAATTCCGCGTCGGCTTTTCTGATTGAAAGCTCGTAACCGCGTAATGTAACTTCAACGGGGTCTCCAAGTGGGGCAACCTTTCTGACAAAGATTTCAACTCCCTTTGTGATGCCCATGTCCATGATGCGTCTCTTTGTTGCGCCTTCACCAAGCAGTTTTTCAACTGTCACGGTGTTGCCAGGCTTGACTTCTCGTAATGTCATATATCCTCCTATTTATGGAATAAAGTTTACCAAATTTGACAAAATACAAATCCTAGAAATGTACTTGGCGTCAGATTATAATCTTGACAGCCATCTCGCTGCTGATGGCGATACGGCTGTCTTTTACCTGCACTATTAAGTTCCCGCCGTTCTTTGAGACAACAGAAACCTGTGCTCCTGCCACAAATCCCAGATTTTCCAGATGAGCGCGCACATCATCCTTGCCGTTCACTTTCTTTATCAAATAAGTTTCACCTTCCTGCGCTGAATTCAAAGGCATATAACTGACCTCCAGTTTGTCATAACTAACTCGTAATTTACTTTATAATTATAAATTTTTTATAAACTGGGTGCATTTTTTGTTAAAAATCGTATGTTTTTGATGAATTCCAGCAGCATACGCCGGCGTGGAGGGGCGTAAGTTGGCACAAGGCGTGCCGCAGGCAGGACTTGTGCCAATGAGCGGGAGCGAACCCCGGAAGGCCGGTGGACGGGTTGAATGGAATGTTTGGCCTGACTCTGCAATTCTTTGAAAAGCAGTTTCGTAAGAAAAAAATACAATATTCCTACTTGTGAAAAATCGTATTTGGTAATAAAATAATTATGATATGGCATTTTTTCAGAGCATAGCCGAGTTTTTCTCCAACATTTTTATGGCTTCATCGCCGGAAGTGAAGAAACGTCAGGCATTAAAAAAAATTGAAAGCGAATTAAGAAACGTCTCCCCTGTTATTTACCGGAACGAACTGGTATTGCCGAATTTTGCCGAGGCTCTTAGACTTTTGTTTGTAAATACAAAGCCAATCTACGACATTCTTTCCGATACTATCTGCAGCGAAGACCTTGAGCGTAACCATCACTTTACCGAGCAGCTTCTGCTGACGGGTTTCCCGACCGAGATTCAGGATATCCTTGAGTCTCTTGGCTATGATGCACGCAAGGCCCGTGCCCGTGAGGCCGACTCTCTTACCCGCTCGATTGAAATGGAACACCGCCAGTTGGAAAAGGTGCTCAAGCACTTGAATACGCCCGATTTTGTGCGCATAGACTCTGTTCTTGACCGTATACAGCAGCTGGGCGATATCTGCAAGTATACTTATGTCACTGCGCTCAGGATTTTCGACGTGAATTATACTTCGACTTCTGTCACTCCGAACTTCCAGGGAATTCCTGCCGAGCTTCTGGAGTCTGCCATGACTGATCTGTATTATGTTACGGCGGACATGGACATAAGCACCTCTACTTGCAACGCTATTATTGCCCTGAACCAGCTTTATCATAAGAACAATGTTTCTCCTGAGCAGAATGCGGCTCTCACTGCCAGCCTGAAGAAGATTCAGAGCCTGCTGAAGCATGTCTTTACCAACGAAAACCTTGTGAATCTTATCCGTCTTGGCAAGAAGAATCCTGACTTTGAGCCGCAGAAGGCCACTTACCAGGCTAATTCGCGCAAAAAGTATGCTGATTACCTTGAGGAGAGGTTCAACATTGACTCGAACCGCCTTAAGGGTGAGCTTCAGGACGAGCTTATCAGCACTGAAGTGTCACAGATGTTCGGCGACGGACCTATGGCTCCGGTGAGCGGCTACAACAATGATCTGAATGTTATATTGAAGTCCGGCACTCCGCATACCCTGACGCTTGCGGTTCCGGTTCAGATTCTGAAGACTTTCCTGCTGAACTACTACGAGCAGCATGCCAAGCCTTTGCTCAATGATATAGCGATTGAAGGTTATTTTAATACACCGGCGTACAAGTCTGATTTTGCTTCCAATGTTTATGCGGTGAATGAATCTTTGGAAAGAATCAAGAAATTCGAGGAGAAATTCGCCCGCAATGCCCCTTATGACGAGGCCCTGATTACTTCGCTTATCCGTGACAGCCACAAGGACTCCACTTTCCAGACTAAGCTTAAGGAAATGATTGACAACATCAATAAGTCTGCCAAGGATCTCCTGCAGGCCGAGGTGAACAATATTTATCATGTTTATAAAGTGGTCGGAGAAATTCTTCTTGAATCCAAGAAGGCAAATTCCGATATTATAACAAACCTTAAGGTACTGATGCTCTCTTCCCGTAACAGGGATAATTCTGAATGGTTGGAGAAGCAGTACGGGATGTGGAAGATTTTCCTTGACGTTATGAAGAATTATGTTATTCTTACTAATAACGAGAAGGGAAAATAAGCTATAGGGATAGTAACGCTATGGGTAATTCCGTGCAGGATGACGAAATTATGAGTTTCTCAGAAGGTATGCAGAAGACTTCTGCCGACTACGAGAAAGAAATTTATGACCTGCAGCAGTTGCTTGAGATTTCACGTTCCCTTTGTACTACACTTGAACTGCCCACTTTGATTGAGTCTATCCTCTATATAACTCTAGCACAGATGCGTGTGCTCGGTGCGGGCGTCTTTATACTACAGGCACTGGACAGCCATACATTTTACCTTGGCAACAACTACAGCGGTCTTGAGATTGACCAGTCGATTGACTATTCCATTCCTGTGGAAAGCAAGCTGATAGAATATATTTCCAATCCCAGCGCTGTCTTTACCATACAGGAACTGAAGGCAAAATTCCCAAAGCTTAAGGAACTTAAGATGCTGGATTCCCTGCATCCTACGCTTATTGTCCCGCTTATCCTTAAGAACCACCTGAACGGTATTCTGCTGCTTGGTGAGCGGATTGCCTTTACAGAGGTTGACGCCGCTTATACTGACTATGAAAAGAAGGAAATCTCCACTATTGCGTCCCTTGCGGCGGTTGCCGTGAACAATGCATCCCTGGTGGAACTTTCTTCTACTGACATGATGACTCACCTTAAGCTCAAGTACTACTTTTTTAATGTCCTGACTGACAAGCTGGATCTGGCTTCCCAGGACAAGCAGTCGCTGAGCGTTCTTATGTTCGACATTGATTTCTTTAAGAAATTCAACGACACTTATGGCCATGCCTGCGGTGACTATGTGCTGCAGGAGGTTGCCAAGATAATCAAGGAAAGCATCCGGGCACAGGATATGGCCTCGCGTTACGGCGGCGAGGAATTTACTGTGATGCTTAACAATACTACCAGCAAGGAAGCGATGATTGTAGCTGACCGAATCCGCAGGAATGTGGCTGAGCACGATTTTTACTATCAGGACATGCACATGAATGCGACTATCTCTGGAGGCGTGGCAGTCTATTCTGCTGACGAGGACGGAGAAAGCGCTGTGATTTCGGCAAAGACGCTTGTTGACCAGGCTGACCAGGCTTTGTACTTTTCCAAGAGAAATGGCCGTAACCAGGTTACTCTGGCTACTCCTGAGCTGCTTATGGCTTTGGAAAAGGGTGAGTCTGCCGCCAAAAAAGCTGCTCCTTCTGCTGGTCCTGCCCCCAAAAAAACACGGAAGAGAAGTTCATCAAAGAAACGCACTGTGGCGGAAAAGGATAAGTGATGAATCTGCTCCGTAAACCTTTCAAGTACTCATTTTGGTACGTTACGCTCATATTGGCTCTGCTGAATGTCGGGGTATTTATTCTTACTGAATATTATGGCTGGAGGCTTGGTTTTAGAATGCCTGGCCTGGACTGGTACCTTGGCTTGAGTGTGCTGGGGCTCAAGTGTAACTTTTGGTGGCAGCCGGTCACATATATGTTTACCCACGGCAGCCTGCAGCATATTTTCTTTAATGTGCTTGCCCTGGTGGTCTTTGGTCTGTCTGTTGAACGGACCATTGGTTCCAAGGAATTCCTTTTGTTCTACTTTTTCTGCGGAATCTTTGACGGGCTTGTTTCTGTGGGGATGTATGCTCTGTTTGGCGTGGGAGTCTACCTTATTGGCGCCAGCGGCTGTGTGTACGCCCTTCTGCTGATGTATGCGGTGCTTTTTCCGCGCAGCAGAATCTATATCTGGGGCATTATTCCTGTGCCTGCTCCGTTACTTGTTGCGGTTTATGCTGTTATAGAGATAGTAAGCCAGGTATTTTCAATCCGTGGCGGTACGGCTCATCTTGCACATCTTACGGGTTTTGCGCTTGCGTGGCTTTACCTTGTGGTGCGTATGGGAGTTCACCCTATCAAAGTGTGGAGGGATGCTTACAGATAATGCTTTTGTCCAGAAAGTCTGTCCGGGTGGTTTCTTTGATGCTCTCTTTTGCCTCTCTTGTGCTGGGGGCGGTTTTTGCCCAGGCTCCTTCGCAGAAAGAACAGATACGGCTGCAGATTTGGGCTGAGCTTGATCCTTTTCCGGGACGCTTTGAGGATGAGGGAACAGCTCTTCCTGCGGTGGACAAGTCTGAAGGTGGCCCTGAGGATGAAGAAAGTGCAAAGGATTCTGTAAAGGGGCAGAAGCGCATAAAAGCCAGGAATGTTGATGAAAGTGTTGCGGAGAGAACTACAAATGCGTTTACAGGCACGGCCGGAGCAAGGGATATCTCTATTTTCCAGTATGCCATAGACCGCGCAAAGGAAATAGCTCCTTTTCTTATGTCAGGCATGATTTATGGATGGAGTTTTGATTATGTTCCTTATGACAAGACCCGCCATGTTGATGAATACTTTGAGTTTGCTCAGATTCATGAGCATGATCCTGCGGTGAACAAGATTAGCTATCATAATCCGCAGGCGATTGACGACCGCCTTATGTGCTGGGCATACTGTAACCGTACTCCCAGCCAGCAGCTTGCGTTTGAAAGGTGGTCATCCATAGTGCATCCAAAGATTACCGGCCACGGAAGCGCTTCTGTGGAGGATGGCTTCGAGGGAATCAAGGCTGCCTGTTCCGAAGCGGTTAAAAATGCTGTCAGGGAGTACTGGCGCACTATGGAAAAGAACAAGCCTAAGGAAATTTACGGGACTGTGTTGTTAATACAGGATCCGCGAATTTATATAAAGCAGGGGAAATATATAGTTGAACTTGATTTTTTTCTTAAAACTGATAGAATAATACTATATACTTACTATTAAAATGGTCCAAAAATAGGAGGAATACACCATGAAGAAGATACTTACGATTTTTGCAGTAGCATTGATTGCTTTGAGCACATCATTTGCACAAAGTTCGGCTGCTGATCCTACAGCAGTGGGAACAGAGGCTTATGTGGACACCAGTACAATTGTCCGCGTAGTAGAAGACAAGTATGCGGATTTCCATCCGTCAGCTACAAAAGTCGAGCTTTCCCTGGAATATACACCGCTTACAGGCGAAGTAAAGGTTTACTACACCTGCATGGGTGCAAGCTATGACCAGGGCGAGGCTATGAATACTGTTGATGCTATTTTGGAAGATTTTTCTATTGAAAACCACTTTACAAGACGCCCTGTTTTTGTTAAAAAGGATAGCACCCGCTATGTTAAGTCCGGCCGTGATTTGACGACTGCAACTTACAGACGCTGGGTACGCTACGAAAACCGCTAGTCTTGCATAGAAATTTGCGGATTTCTAAAAATTTTCTCGTTGGATTGGTATCACTAAAGTGACTGACATTAAGACTTTAATTAAAAATTTGCACCCGCTGGAAACAAAAGTTTTGTTGAAGTACGGGTTGAAGGACGAACTGACATCTGACCGCCTGCAGAAAGAGCTTGGCTACAAAGAGGGCCATGCTAACCAGGCGTTCAGCTGGCTGGCGGGTAAGCAGCTCCTGGCAGAGGTTGCCCGCACTCCGCACACGTATTTTGAGCTTACGGTCTTTGGCAAGGCAGTTGCAAAGAATGGCTTCGCCGAAGAACGTATTGTGAACTACCTTAAGGACAATGGTCCCCACCTGCTTCCGGAAATTGCTTCGGCTCTTGCTCTGGAAAACAAGGATGTGGGTTCAGCCTTTGGTTCACTGAGCAAGGAAGGCGTTCTGCAGATGAATGCGGAGAAAAAGGCTGAGTATACAGGCAAGGCTCTTCCGGATCGTCTTGGTGTCAGCAAGGCTTTGATTGATAAGGCTCTGGCCAAGGAAAACGGGCAGCTTGATGCTTCTGAGCTTACAAAGCAGGAAGTGGAAGTGATGTCCGGTCTTACCAAGAAACGTGGCGTGAGTGAGACTCCTTTCCGCACCATTGAACGTGAGACTGTTGCCTACAAACTTACTTCTGCAATTGAGCAGGTGGTCAGCGCATTGAAGAATGCCGGCATTACCGGTAACGAAATCGGTGAAGTCACTCCGTCTATGCTTGCCTCCGGTGACTGGCGCAAGGGAACTTTCCGCGGCTACAATATTTCCATACCTCCGGCACGCATTATTCCGGGACGTACTAATCCTTATGTGCAGTTCCTTGAAAGTGTTAAAGATAAACTGTGTGCCCTTGGTTTTCAGGAATTTGACGGTCCGCTTGTGGAGACTGAATTCTGGAACGGAGACGCATTGTTTATGCCGCAGTTCCATGCTGCCCGTGATATCCACGATGTCTACCGCATCAAGAATCCTACACATGCAAAGTTCATAGAGGAACCGTATCTGACCAATGTTGCCAATGTTCACAAGAATGGCGGCAATTCAGGTAGCCGTGGCTGGAATTATGAATTTGACAATGAGTTTACCCGCCGCCTGATTATGCGCAGTCAGGGTACTGTTTTGAGTGCCCATCAGCTGCATAAGGCTGAAATTCCCGGCAAGTACTTTGGTATTGCCCGTTGTTTCCGCTATGACAAGGTTGATGCCACTCACTTGAGTGATTTCTATCAGACTGAAGGTATTGTTCTGGGTGAAAATGTAAATCTGCGCACCCTTTTGGGCTTCCTTAGGATGTTTGCGGTGGAGATTGCCGGTGCTACGGAAGTAAAGTATGTGCCTGGTTACTTCCCGTTTACAGAACCTTCAATCGAAGTTCATATCAAGCATCCTAAGCTGGGATGGTTTGAACTTGGCGGTTCTGGTATCTTCCGTCCTGAGGTTACAAAGGCTATGGGTATTGATGTTCCTGTTGCTGCGTGGGGCATCGGTATTGACCGCATGGCACTTATGGCCCTGGGCTTGAATGATTTGAGGGAATTGTTCTGCGAGGATATAGAAAGAGTACGCCTGCGCAAGGCTAAATTCTAGACAATTAACCCGTCTACGGTGCCCGTCGGTTACCAGCAGGCTTTTAGGCCCTGTGAATGCGTGGCACCGTGATTGATATTTCTAAGCCGCTGGGTTTTAGACCTTGCGGCTTTTTGTTTTATAGGAGCTAAAATGCACAAAGTAACTTTGGGTTCAACAGGAATTACAGTTAACAAAAATGGCTTGGGTTGCCTTCCGATTCAGCGCGATACCAAGGAAGTGGCTGTGGCAATAGTACGCAAGGCTTATGAAAACGGAATCAATTTCTTTGACACTGCACGCATGTATTCTGACAGTGAAGAAAAGACCGGTGAGGCTCTTAAGACTGTTAGACAGAATGTGTTTATAGCGACCAAGACCATGAGCACAACAGTGGAGGGCTTTTGGAAAGACTTGGAAACCAGTCTGAGGAACCTGCAGACAGATTACGTGGACATTTATCAGTTCCATAATCCTGCATTCTGCCCCAAACCAGGCGACGGAAGCGGATTGTACGAGGCAATGCTCCAGGCTAAGGCCCAGGGAAAAATCCTTCACATAGGAATCACCAATCACAGGCTTGGAGTTGCCCGTGAAGCCATAGAAAGCGGCCTGTACGAAACATTGCAGTTTCCCTTCTGCTATCTTGCCACTGACAAGGATATTGAAATTGTTGAGGCCTGTAAGGAACATAATATGGGCTTTATAGCAATGAAGGCACTGTCTGGGGGGCTTATCACCAATTCTGCGGCTGCCTATGCGTTCCAGGCGCTGTATGACAATGTGCTTCCAATCTGGGGCGTACAGAAGGAAGAGGAACTGGATGAGTTTATCTCATACCAGACTAATCCGCCTGAGTACACCGGAAAGATAAAGGAACTGATTGAAAATGACAGAAAGATGCTGAGCGGAAGTTTCTGCAGGGGCTGCGGATACTGTATGCCCTGCCCGATGAACATTGAAATCAATAATTGCGCAAGAATGTCGCTGATGCTGCGCCGTGCGCCGAGTGCTTCTTGGTTGAGCGACTCATGGCAGAAAAAGATGGATTTGATTGATTCATGCATTCACTGTAACAAGTGCAGGAATCATTGCCCCTACGGTCTTGATACACCAGCACTGCTTGAGGAGAATCTTTTTGATTACCGTGAAGTGCTTGCCGGTAGACGTGTTGTGTAGCCTGGCCTGGTTTTATCTGGCGGATAAAAAAAGGGTTCCAGCGTATAATCTGGAACCCGTAGTTAGACTAAGACTGTGCAGGACAAGTTGATAACCTGACGGTCATTGCAAAAAGTCCTGCTTTTAATTAAATCTGGAACAAATCAATCTGTGAACCGATGTCTGAAATTGCAGACTTTACCCTTTCGGAAATATCGGTTACGGCATTGCCAACCTGGGAGATTTCAGTGGCACTTGAGCGCATGTCGTTCATTCCTTCGCGCATTTCAGTAGTAGAATCCTGAAGTTCCTTTACTTCCTGAAGAATTGCCTGGTTACCGGCAGTCATTTCTGCAGCGGCAGTACGGACTTCCGCGGTGCTGTCGTTCATGGAGTGAAGTGCTTCATTAATCTGCTTTGAGCCCTGGGCCTGTTCTTCCATAGCGGAGCGGATCTGGCGGACAATTTCGTCAGTGGAGGCGATGCGGGTTGCCAGCGCATTGAATGTTGCGGAAGATTCCGCACTTGCGTCGACAACAGCCTGGATAGACTCGCGGATTTTCTTAAGCTGCTGGCTGATTGTCTTTGACTGCACGCTTGAAGTTTCAGAGAGCTTACGGATTTCGTCCGCGACTACAGAGAATCCCTTTCCGGCTTCACCAGCGTGGGCTGCTTCGATAGCGGCGTTCATTGCAAGAAGGTTTGTCTGGCTTGCAATACTCTGGATTGCGGCGTTTGCAGTCTGTAGCATTGTGGACTCATTGTCGATGATTTCAATCTTGTCATTCACAGCCTTGAGTTTCTGGGAACCGGCGTTGGCATCTTCTTCCAGGGCGGCAAATGCGCTTGCCATCTTTGCAACAGAAGAGTCTACCGAGTTGATGTTTCCCATCATTTCTTCAACAGCGGCGGAGGCCTGTACAACACCGGCGGCCTGGGTTTCTATCATCCTCTCAAGAGACTGGATGTTCGAGGCAATCTGGTTGACTGCACCTGCTGTCTCTTCAACACCGGAGGACTGGTTTGCGATATGGTCACCAACTGCCTCGATGCGGGAAAGAATCTTATCAATGGCGGTGGCAGTAACATCAGCCTGGGAATGAAGGTCCTCGCCTGTGACGGAAAGTTCGCCTTCTGTCTTTTTAATTTCCTTTACTATGGAATGAAGTTTGTCAGTGAATAAGTTGAAGCTGTCCACAACAGTACCGATTTCATTCTTTGAGCTGACCTGTATTCTCTTGGTAAGGTCTGCACTTCCTGATGCGATATTTGTGATGGCCGAGCTGACGGCTCCAAGAGGACGCAGCTGGCGGCCAAGTAGTATTCCCATCAAAATACCGAGGATGACAAAGGCAAAAGAAATAAATGTAATCTGGCGTGACATCCTTGTGATTGTCTTCTGGG
>CAMNHD010000028.1 GCA_946538875.1 uncultured Treponema sp. | reverse complement strand
AAAAGATTTCTGCCGAGCTTAAGGTTCCTATCGGAATAATGCTGGACACCAAGGGGCCTGAAATCCGCACCGGGAACACTCCGGAAAACTGCATGATCGAAATCCACGCCGGAGAAACGGTTGAACTTGTAAGCGACGATTCTCTCTGTCTGCCTGCAACCGAAACTTCACCCTGCCACATCTCAATCTCATGGAAGGAAGCCTGTGCAAAGCTTGCCAAGGGGCACAAGGTCCTTATTGCGGATGGACTTATTGAACTGGATGTTCAGGAAAACAATGGAGATGCTGTATTGTGCCGCGCCGTAAACGGTGGAAAAATCTCCAGCAAAAAAAATGTCAACCTGAAGGGCATACATGCGGGACTTCCCATCATGAGCGAAAAGGACATGGCTGACCTGCGCTTTGGTGCTGAACAGGATGTGGACTTTGTGGCGGCTAGTTTTGTCTCATTCCCGGAAGAAGTTGTGCAGCTAAAGGCATTCCTCAAGGAAATAGGTGCCTGCGCCAAACTTATTGCCAAGATTGAAAACGAGGAAGGCGTCAGGAATATTGCAGGTATCATCAAGGAAGCGGACGGCGTTATGGTTGCGCGCGGAGACCTTGGTGTACAGCTTGACGTGGAAAAAATACCTCTTGCGCAAAAGGAAATAATCCGTGTGTGCAGGCAGGCTGGTAAACCCGTAATCACTGCAACCCAGATGCTGGACAGCATGATTGTGAACCCACGCCCCACCCGTGCGGAACTTACCGATGTCTCAAATGCCGTGTTCGACGGAACAGATGCCGTGATGCTCAGCGGAGAGACAGCAGGCGGAAAGTACCCTGTAGAGGCTGTGCAGACCATGGCTCTCATTACCCGTACCACTGAGGATTCAGAAGAATACAGGAACCGCATGAAGTCAATAGACAAGGGGTATAAGCCTGGTCCGGAAACAGGGCACGCTGTGATGCATTCGGCATACAAACTGGCACGTAATATAGAAGCAAAGGCAATAATCATTCCTACCCTCCACGGCAACACAGCCCGCATGATTGGAAGCTACAGGCCTGAGCAGATTATCATAGCGGTGACTCCAGACCTTAAGGTGTACAGGCAGCTCACCTTGCAGTGGGGCGTAACCCCTGTACTCTGCGGTTTGGCGGAAGATTCCGAGATGATGATTCAAAATGCCGTCAAACTGGCGCTTGACTCCGGCTGCGTGAAACTCAGCGACCGTGTGGTGATGTGTGCCGGCATTCCTCTTTCCAGCCCGCTCATGGCCAATTCCATAAGGGTTCTTATTGTGGGCAACGTGCTTGCGCGCGGTACCGGATTCGGCTTTTCGAACACAGAAAAGTCAAAGGTCGGCGGAAGAGTCATTCAGGCCAGGGACAGTACGGAATTCAAGGAACGTATGCGCTACAACAGGCACGGCATTCTTGTCTGCTGGAGAATCACAGAGGATCTGCTTCCTATGCTGCGTATTGTTGACGGCGTTGTCTCGGAAAGCGGCTCCGACATTCCTATTGAAAATCTTGCAAAGATCAACAATGACCTGGTGTGGGTTCTGAATGTCCCGGATGCACTGCACTGCCTGGAAAACGATCTTACCATCACAATAGACGGCGAGCAGGGCCTGATCTACGAAGGAATAGTCTGAGTAAAAGCGGGGCCACCCCCGCAGCATAAAAGTACCTTCTTGAACAGACCACGTAATTAGTATATACTAAACTGAATTAAATCACTTTTTAGAGGGCACTATGGCATATTATTACGAAGAACCGTCTCACACATTCGGTGAGTATCTGCTGATTCCAGGCTCCACATCTGCTGACTGTATCCCGGAACATGTTTCTCTGCGCACACCTGTGACTAGATTCAACAAGAAGGCCGGCGAAGAGTCCGACCTTTACATGAACATCCCGATGGTAAGCGCCGTCATGCAGTCAGTCTCTGATGACAAGATGGCCATTGCACTTGCTCAGGAAGGCGGTATTTCCTTTATCTACGGCTCACAATCCATAGAAGACCAGGCAGCCATGGTTGCTCGCGTAAAGAGCTACAAGGCCGGATTTGTAACTTCCGACTCCAACATCCGCCCCGACCAGACAATTCAGGAAGTTGTGGCTCTTATCAAGCAGACCGGCCACTCCACAATCGCAGTCACTGCTGACGGAACTGCCCACGGCAAGCTTGAGGGAATCATCACGGAGCGTGACTTCCGCATCAACCATATACCGGAAGGCGCCCTTGTACGCGACTACATGACACCTTTCAAGGACATGATTACCGGTCAGGACGGAATCACCCTGAGCGATGCCAACGACCTTATCTGGAAGCACAAGGTCAACCAGCTGCCCGTGATAGACAAAAACGGAAACCTTGTTTCATTGGTCTTCCGCAAGGACTTTGACTCAGCCGCCGTACACCCCAACGAACTTCACGACTCAAAGCACCGCTATATTGTCGGAGCCGGTATAAACACACGCGACTACATGCAGCGTGTTCCCGCACTGCTCAATGCAGGCGTTGACGTCCTCTGCCTTGACTCTTCCGAGGGTTACTCAGAATGGCAGGCACGCGCACTGCACGACATCCACGACAAGTTCGGAAAGAACGTAAAAGTCGGAGCAGGAAACGTTGTTGACCGCGAAGGCTTCATGTTCCTTGCTGAAAACGGCGCAGACTTTGTAAAGATTGGTATCGGCGGCGGCTCCATCTGCATCACCCGTGAACAGAAAGGTATCGGCCGTGGTCAGGCAACAGCCACTATCGAAGTTGCAAAGGCCCGTGACGAATATTACGCAAAAACAGGTATCTATGTGCCAATCTGCTCAGACGGCGGTATCGTGCACGACTACCACATCACTCTGGCGCTTGCCATGGGTGCAGACTTTGTAATGCTTGGCCGTTACTTTGCCCGCTTTGACGAGTCACCAAGCAACAAGGTGATCATCAACGGCAACTACATGAAGGAATACTGGGGCGAAGGCAGTGCCCGCGCACGCAACTGGCAGCGGTACGACCTTGGCGGAAAGTCCGGCCTTTCATTCGAGGAAGGCGTTGACTCCTACGTTCCTTATGCAGGTCACCTGCACGACAACGTGGCTCTTACAATCAGCAAAGTTGTCCACACAATGTGCAACTGCGGTGCCCTGACAATTTCCGAGCTGCAGCAGAAGGCAAAGCTTACACTGGTCTCTGCAATCACAGTCCAGGAAAGCGGAGCCCATGACGTTACAGTAAAAAACACTTCGGTCAGTTACAAGAGCTGATTTAAAAGCGTTTTTTAAGGGCGTTACCCCCGCACGGCGGGGGTCGGGTGTTCCGGGGTTCCGTGGGTCCCTACCCACTCCATTGCCTGCGCAACCGTCCTTCGGCCGGCCCCTCCACCCCCTAACGCAGATGGTCAGGAGATGTTTCAGTCGGAAATGTATGTGGTGCATAGACCTGCCGTCAGACTTAAGCGATTATTTTTATGAGATTTACAACACTGTAAAAAATCCCATCCAGGAGGATATAAAATGAAAGTGGTGATTATTGGTGCCCAGTGGGGTGATGAAGGCAAGGGAAAAATTGTTGACTACCTTGCAGAAGATGCACAGTATGTAGTCCGTTACTCAGGCGGACCAAATGCCGGCCACACAATCGTTGTCGACGGAAAGCAGTACGCGCTGCACCAGGTACCAAGCGGAATCCTTTATCCGAACAAGAAAGTCTACCTTGGAGCAGGAATGGTAATTGACCCGGAAGCCCTGTTCAACGAGCTGCAGATGCTCAAGGACAACGGCATCAACTGGGAAGGCAGAGTCTTTATTTCTGACCGCGCCCACATCATTCTTCCCAAGTACCGCCAGATGGACAAGGACCGCGATGCCGCACGCCCACGCCCAATCGGTACAACAGGCCGCGGAATCGGAATCACTTATGGCGAAAAAGCCAACCGTGACGGGCTGCGTCTTGCCGATCTTGACTGGGAAGAAAAAATCTCTGAATACACAGGCGAAGACAAGGCCTACCTTGACAAATACAAGGCAAAGCTTCTGGAAATGCGTGTTGATCTCACCGCAGAAATGTGGGAACACCGCAAGGACAATATCCTGTTTGAAGGTGCACAGGGTGCAATGCTCGACATCGACAGCGGCACCTACCCATACGTAAGCTCAGGCCCATCATGTGCCGCCGGAGCCGCAATCGGAAGCGGTATCGGACCTCACGACCTGGACAATATCCTTGGTGTGTTCAAGGCTTACGAGACACGCGTCGGCAACGGACCGATGCCGTCTGAGTTCAACAACGAAAGTGAAGGCGAACTGTGCGAATACGTGCGCAACACCGGTCACGAATTTGGTGTCACCACAGGCAGGGCACGCCGATGCGGTTACCTTGACCTTGTTGCCCTGCGCTATGCCTGCCGCGTAAACAGTCTTGACGGTCTGGTTCTTACACATCTGGACATCTATGATGCAATGGATCAGATTGAAGCATGTGTAGCCTACGACATCAATGGTAAGATTGTAACAGACTTCCCTGCAAATGTTGATGCAATGAACAATGCAAAGCCGATTCTTGAAAAATTCGGCGGCTGGAAGACTTCCCTCAAGGAATGCAAGTCTTACGACGCACTTCCAAAAGAAGCAAAGAACTACATCGAATTCATCGAGGACTTTACGGGAACACCTGTCACCATAGTATCTGTGGGCAGCGACAGAAACGAAACCTTTATCCGCAAGGATCCTTGGAAGAAATAACCCCGATTGCAGGGGCGCGCAGCGTTCCGGTCTGCGGTACGCAGGCCGGAATGAAACCCCGGAAAGCGGGGAATTAGCAAAAAGAGAAACCCACGGTTGGAGCCATTGTCAAATGACCACAAAGCCGTGGGTTTCATATTTTAAAAACCAGCATGATAAAAATGCCAGTGCTTTTTAGGAGAAAATCTGCTTTACCGCATCCTTGAATTTGTTGCCGCGGTCAAACTCGTTGGTGAACATACCAAAGCTTGTAGCCCCGGGGCTGAACACAATCGGAATCGGGTCGTCTTCGCGGAAATTGTCGTAGATGCGCTCGGCACGCGGAGCCATGAGATTTGCCTTGAGCACACCCAGCAGAACTTCAAGTGACTCAAAGGGCCCCAGGAAGGGAACCATGTGCTCGTTAAGCAGCGGAACCAGTTTGTCTGTGCCTGTCCCCGCAAGCAGGTAAACCTGTTTTGTCCTGTAGCGCGCTCCGTTTTCCATTGCAAGTGTCACGGCCAGTGGTGTAAAGTCCAAGTTCTTGTCTGTCCCACCGGAAATCAGGATTGCCTCTCGTCCAAAGGCCTGGCTTGCGGCGGCGGCGGCTTCCGGAACGGTTGCGCAGCTGTCATTATAAAAACTTACATGCACCGCACTGATTGGACTCTGCCATTCGTGGAAGCGTTCAAGGCGGTGACTTATGCCTTTCCATTCGCCCACAATCGAGCTTATCTGCCCGGAAGCAACGTTCATCAGACGCATCACAAGGGCTGCGTTCAGGACATTCACTTTGTTGTGTTCACCTGGTACGGCCAGCGTTCCCATAATCTGCTCAGGTTCTGAATCAGGCTCAAGATGAGCCCATCCAAAAGTGGTGCGCATCTCGCGGGTCTGGTACACACCTGCAACATCCTTTGGCAGAAGGCTCTTGCTGTAGCGCATCACAGTTCCCTTGGTCTCGGACGCAAAGAGGTCACCCCAGCATTTGCAGCCCGGCTTTGGAGAAAGACTGTCCTTTAGATAATCATCCTCATCGTAATCAAGTACCGTATAGTCTTCCGGTCCCTGGTCGGCGTAGATAAGGCGCTTGTCCGCAACGTAGGAATCCATGTCGCCGTAAAAATTCTGATGGTCGGGAACAATCTTTGTAATCACGGCAATCTTTGGTTTCAGCGCATGTCTTCCGCGCAGGTCGCGCAGCTGCCAGCTTGAAAGTTCAAGCACTACAGGAGTGGTGCCGTCAGTTTTTTCCAGAAAACTCAAGGGGCTTACAGTGATATTTCCGCCAAGGAAGGTCTTGAAGCCAGCACCCCTGAGTCCAAAGTCAATTGCGCTTACAGTGCTGCTTTTTCCCTTGCTGCCGGTAACCGCAATAATCGGAGACTTTGTAAAATGCAGGAAAATTGAAATGTCTGTTTCCACAGCCTTGGCTGCCGCCAGATATTTATTGCCCTCGAATTTTACGCCGGGATTTTTTATCACACAGTCAGCCTCTGAAAAGTCCTGTATGCGGTGACCGCCCAGAATATAGGTAAGGCGGCTTTGGTCAACAGTAGGGTCTGCCGTAAGTTTTTCAATCGTGGGAGCAAGCTGTTCCTGGGTCTTCATGTCCGTGACAGTGACGTAGGCACCGTAGCGCAGAAAGAAACGCACGCACGCCTCTCCGCCGCCGTTAAGGCCAAGCCCCATTACAGTTATCTTTTTTCCCTTAATATCTGCCAAAGTGTTGAACACGCAGCCTTCAGGATAAACATGTGGTTCAATTACAGCCATCGTCTTTACCTCCCGTGCCGTCAGCTGCGGCTAGTGCACAGTGAGGAATGCTGCTTAAAGTTGTCCTTTGCCTCCGTGAACAAAAGCTCAAGCAGTTCCGTGAACCCAAGACCTTCGCTTGCGCACATCTTTGGGAACATGCTGATACTGGTGAAACCGGGAATTGTGTTTATCTCGTTCAGGTAAATCTTACCGTCAGTCCTTGAAACAAAAAAGTCCACGCGGCTAAGACCGGCAGCATCAACCGCGGCATAAGCCTTCTTTGCGGTAGAGCGGATATATTCCAGATCCTTGTCGTTCAGCGCGGCAGGAATCTTAAGCTCCGCACCGTCAGGGTCATTGTACTTTGCGTCATAGTCATAGAAAACATGCTTGGGGACAATCTCGCCAGGCCCGTAAGTCTTAAGCAGAGAGGCTGGACAGTCGGCATTTGCAGTGACAGAGTTTCCGGTAACCGAGCACTCCACTTCGCGGGCATCAATGGCTTTTTCTATAAGCACCTTGTTGTCCCACATAAAGGCTTCCATAAGTGCAAAGGAAAGCTCCTTTTCGTTTTCAGCCTTTGCAGCACCGTCACTTGAACCGGCAGAACACGGCTTTACAAACAGCGGGAAATGCAGGGTGTCAACAGCCTTGCGCACCAGAGAATCGTAGCGTTCACGGTCGTTCACATCAGCCTTGGTTATGCAGACATAGGGCACAACAGGAAGTCCTGCCTTTTCCCAGAGAATCTTTGTCTGAACCTTGTCCATTGTGGCGGCACTTGAAAACACACCGCAACCGACAAACGGAACATCGGCCATCTCAAGCAAACCCTGGATTGTTCCGTCCTCTCCGTAAGTACCATGCAGCACGGGGAACACCACATCGGCACGGAAAGTTTTACCGCCAGCACAAAAAGCACCTTCCACACCGCCGCCAGGAATTATACTGACACGCGCAGAAACTTCACCGGCATTTGCAGTCAGCACAGCATTGGAATCAGAGCGCAGCTTGTCCAGCACAGAATCGGGCTGCAGATACCAGGTTCCTTCCTTTGTTATTGCCACAAGATGAACCTTATGGCTGGAGCTTATGTTACGTGCAACTGCAGCGCAGCTAACCAAAGAAATTTCATGTTCGCCGGAGCGTCCTCCGTAAATCAATACCACATCCATCTGTTTAGTCCTCCCTATTTTGCAGCCGACCAGCCCATCTCAGTCAAAGCCTTCTTTGCTTCGGAAATCTCGTCGTAAGGCATGACGCGGTCTTTGTAGATAATTGAATTTTCGTGTGACTTTCCCAAAAGCAGCACAATGTCATTTTCTTCTGCCAGACTAAAAGCCTTGCGGATTGCAGACGGGCGGTCAGGAATAAAGAGAAGGCTTTCACCGTCAACCTTTCCGGCCTTGCGTGCACCCACGGCAATCATCTCCAGAAGAGCCATTGAATCTTCACCGCGCGGGTCTTCGTCAGTCAAAATCACAGTATCGCAGAACTTGGCGGCAATCTCACCCTGAAGAGGTCTCTTCTTGACATCACGCTCTCCGCCTGAACCAAAGAGACAAATCATCCTGCCAGTACAGCGCTTTTTTACAGGAGGGAAAATTGTTTCAAAAGAAGAAGGTGTGTGGGCATAGTCCACAATCACTTCAAAGGGCTGTCCTTGGTCAATCACAGTCATGCGGCCCTTTACAGGCTCAAGCTTTTCCGCAAGGGCGGCCAGTTTTTCCAGAGGCATACCGGTGGTGCCGTGCACAGCAAGCAGCGATGCCATAATATTGTAAGCATTGAATGCACCCGGCAGCGGAGCCTTCACATGAATCACCCTGTTTTCGCCGGAAAGTGAGTCATGGTCTTCAAAGCGGTGAATGCTGAACGTAAGCCCGTACCTGGCGGCGGCGATGTTACGGGCCGCAAGATAAGGCATATCGCTTGGTATAGCAGGCAGCGGTTTTGCCTCAAGTTCCTCAGCAGCCTGTTTGCCGGCCTTTCCCTCCGTAGTAAAACCGATTACCTTTTTCTTTGTGCATGAAGCAAAGTAAGTTGCCGCAGGATCCTCAAGATTCACTATTCCAAAAGAAGGAACAGTCACAGCCTTACCGCCGATATTTTTTTCATGGGAAAACTTGTCCAGCGCACGGAAAAGATTTGCCTTGTCGCTCTTGTACTGCTCGTAAGTTCCGTGGAATTCAAGATGTTCAAGTGTCACATTCATAAAAATGCCGCAGTCAAAGTGGACATCCCCAAGACGGTTAGTCCGCACAGAAAGTCCGTGGGAAGAAGACTCCACGACAGCATGAGTGCATCCGTTCTGAAGCATCTCGTACAGCTCCCGCTGAACAATAGGAGCCTCAGGTGTTGTCTGGTGCTGGGGATTGGCAATAGCCTCGCCGCCCAGCGAATACTGCACGGTAGAAATAAAGCCCGCCTTGTAACCGCTGAGCCTGAGCAGCTGCCACAAAAATGCCACGGTGGAAGACTTGCCTTCTGTACCAGTCACACCGTAGACAACAAGTTTTTCGGAAGGATTGTCATAAAAAGCCGCACTCAGCGGTGACATTGCAAAACGGGAATCCTTTACATGGATAAAAACAGGTTTTACCGGAGCAGCCTGAACCGCCGCATCAATTTCCGCCTGTTCCTGTTCAGAAATAGTATCCTGAAAAACAACAACACAAGCGCCCGCCCTGACCGCCTGCGCGATAAAACGGTTACCAGTTGTGTGGGTACCAGGCAGGGCAAAAAAAAGTGAGTCGGCAACAACATCGCGGCTGTCAAAAACCAGATGCTCAATGCTGACATCCCGGGCATTTCCGTCCGGCTCAACAAAACTATATTCAAAAGAATTCTTTGGCAAAGCCGCCAAAACCTGAGCTAACGTCTTTTTCATAATCCCACATTTTACTGTTTATGGAAGAATGTTTCAATACTGGCTGTACGTCACCCACGGTAATCAATTTTTTGTAAAAAGAAAGACAAAGTGGCAGAAGAGAGAGGGTATCAATTTTTTCCCTTCTGGAAAAAATGCAGACACGAACTTTGCTGTGCAAAGTTCGTGCTTGCTGTGCAAAGTTCGTGTCTGCATTGCATTGAGTGCAAGAGAACTTACACCCTGAACAAAAGATCCTCGTAACTTGGGAACGGCTTGTAGTCTTCACCAAGCAGCGGTTCAATCTCGTCCGCAACTGCACGGGTCTCGGCCATAGCAGGCAGAACCTTCTGGGCATAAGCCTTGGCCTCTGTCATGTAGTCACCGGAACTCTTTGCCGCAAGATGGATTCTTGCAAGCTCATCAGCCTTTTCAGACAGTTCATTTGCGAGACCGTCCAGGCAGGAAAGAAGTTTTGTCTGGGCAGAACACTTTGCCTCAGGAACAACTGTCTTAAGATCAATCGCAGTCTTGCTGACAGCCTGAATGTACTTGAATGCCGCAGGAAGAATATCCTTGTTTATCATCTCGAGCATTGTCTCCACTTCAATGTTCAGGACCTGGCAGTACTTTTCAAGCTTAATCTCGTAGTGGCTGTTCATTTCGCTTTCGGAATAAATGCCAAGTTCTGTATACATCTTGATGTTCTTGGCATCCAGATAGTGCTCCATAGCCTCGGGCAGATTGCGCAGATTGTACAGTCCGCGGTTTTCAGCTTCCTTTACCCAGCTTGCGTCATAACCGTTGCCGTTGAAGATTAT
The DNA here is from genome assembly GCA_946538875.1 of uncultured Treponema sp. The sequence goes on along the minus strand of CAMNHD010000028.1, from coordinate 603 downwards.
TCTCCAGTGGGCATTCAGTTCGCGCTTGATAAGGGCGTCAAGAGCCTTGTCAAAGTCAGATGCTTTTTCCAGTTCGTCAGCAAAACCCTTGAGCACATAAGCCACAATTGAATCCAAAACAGTATTCGGTCCTGAGATAGACAGAGATGAACCCACTGAGCGGAATTCAAAACGGTTTCCTGTAAATGCAAAGGGGCTTGTGCGGTTGCGGTCAGTGGAATCCTTTGGAATCGGTGGCAGAACATCCACGCCAAGAGTCATCTTCTTTTTGGTCACTTCGTCATAGTGTGTGCCGTTCTTGATAGACTCAAGCACAGCCTGAAGTTCTTCTCCCATAAAGATAGAAATGATTGCCGGCGGCGCCTCGTTTGCTCCCAGGCGGTGGTCATTGCTTGCGCTTGCAACAGAAATGCGAAGCAGGTCAGCGTATTCGTCAACAGCCTTTACGATGGCGGTTACAAAAAGAATGAACTGTGCGTTCTTTGCAGGAGTGTCGCCCGGGTCAAGAAGATTCTCACCCTCGTTGGTTGCCATGCTCCAGTTGTTGTGCTTGCCGCTGCCGTTCACGCCGGCAAAAGGCTTTTCGTGCAGCAGACAGACCAG
>CAMNHD010000027.1 GCA_946538875.1 uncultured Treponema sp. | reverse complement strand
CCTTTTGACAGCTGCCTGTATTTTGGCATGTAAAGATATTTGAACTGGAAGTTCTGCTCGGTGGTTGTGCCGCCGTTTGCGGTGGCGGTCCAGTCCTTCAGGGCAATGATGTCCTGCTCAAGGGCGTAGATGTCCCATGTGAAGCCGTTGCCTTTTTCGCGGTAGGAGGCCCCTGTGAGCCTTGAGGTGAGGTACAGGAAGTCTGAATCCCATGAGGGAGCATACCCCATTTGTGTGAAAGTGCCTGATTTGTTTGTCTTGTTGAAAGCCTTGGACAGTTTCTGGATTTCGTCAAGGGTAATCAGGTGTGTGTCCTGGAGTGTGGTTTCGTTGCTTTTGTCAAGGACTATTGCGGGCAGGTTGAAGCTTACAGGTAGAAGATACTGCTTTTCGTTGATTACGCCGTAGTCTATGAGCTGCGGATAGTATGAAGCCTTTGAAATCTGCTGGTCGGAAAAAAGGTAGTCCAGCGGTGAAAAGTACCTGCGCGTGATTGAGCTCTTGAGCCATGAACCGGTCACAATGTCCGGCTGGAGCTCGTCCCTCCGGGGTGGCAGCGAGCGGGCTGGGGATTCCTTGTAGACAACCACTGCCTTTGAATTTGTGTGGGTTGAGTTGAACAGTTCCACGTAGGAGACAAATTCCGGACGGTCGGTCCAGATTATCACTGGGTTTTCCGTCACGCTCCTGGAGCATGAAACTGTTGCAAGAGATATGAATGCTACTGCGGCGGCGGAAAGAAGTCCTGCCGCCCCAGTTAGAATCTTACGCATCAGCAAGGGCATCTGCGGTCTTGTAAATTGCTTGGTACACAATATTAATCTTGTCTTCATCAAGACTAGAGAATGCCACACGAAGGGTATGACTGTCAATTGATATTGTGCCGATTCCCTGTTCGTTCAGAAGTGTCTGCCTGAGCTGCTCTGCATCCACGCCTATTGTATGGAATGCCATGAAGTAGCCGGAGTTGAACGGAAGGACTTCCAGTGCCTTGCTCTGGTGCGAGTTCACAAAGTCTTTTACGAGTCTGTATCTCTTTTCCAGGACTTTGCGGTACTCGGCCTTCTGTGACTCTGTGTCAGGATTCTGGAATGCCTTGAGCAGAATTGTCTGCGGCGGTGTCGAGGAGCATGAGACTGATGAGCGGATTGCACCCATGAGCTTTTTTACAAGAGCATCATACTGGTCTTCTGTCATTCCCTTGCTGGCAAAGGTGATGAATCCTGCCCTGAATCCCCAGACAAAGTCCTCTTTGGTCGGACCGTCAATCTTGGCGGCAAGGACATTCGGGCTGAGATCTGCAAGGTATGCAAAGAGTGACTGGCGCTCCACATCGTCTTCGTAAGCCAGACCGAAATATGCATCGTCGCACCATACCATAACCTTTGTGCCGTTGTCTGCAAGTTCCTTGATGATGCTTACCAGCTTCTGTGCCTCGGCAGAAGTGGGGCTGTATCCTGACGGGTTCTGAGGGAAGTTCAGCAGCACGCGTACGGAACCGGATTTTGCCTGTTCGCGGAGTGTCGCCTCAAGACCTGCGATATTGAATGCTCCGTCCTTGAACATGGGGAACTGGATGAACTGTGCATTGCGTCTTGCCGAAGCGATAAGAACGTAATTGTCCCATGAAGGGTCGGCGGCAACAAGCGGCTTTGTCTCGTCCAGGAAGAGGTCTGCCAGATATGAGATTCCTGCTGTGAGACCGGGTACAAGTACCGGGAGAGAAAAACTCTTGCCCTTAAGCAAAGGATTCTTGCGGATGATTGCCTCTTTCCAGAGTGCACGCAAGTCGGGGTTTCCGGCGGTTGGGGCATAGGCAACCAGTTCGCGGGTTGTCAGTGAAGGAACCAGATCCTGTATTGACTTGAGCGTAACCGGGGTACCGTTGATGACGGTCATGCCGATGGTTCCGTTGGCGGTTTTGCCGAGTTTTTTGGCTTCGCCGCTCTGGGCTATGATTCCCTTTGGAAAATACAGGCGTGTTCCCACGTCGGAAAGCAGTGCACCGGCAGTTGTGCCTTGAAGTGCATCATTTAATTCTTTTGCTAATGGTGTAATCATGGTGCTTTTAGTATTGTGAAAAACTGCATAAATGTCAAGAATGTTTTGTATATTTATACAATTCTGTGGCTATGGGTGTTCTATCAATGTGTTACGGCCCGGCATGGAGCCCCGGAGTACCTGTGGCGGGGCAGCAGGCGCCGGCACAGGTATGAGCGTTCAGCGAAGGGCGGAACGCCGGTGGGTGGTTAAGTTGGGGCTTTGGGGAGCGCTGCATGTGATGGAATTCAAGGACGCCGCAAAGTCAACCACAAAGGGGCTGCCGGTCAGCTCCGTTCCGCCGCTTTGCAATTGTTTTTGCAGATGTATAGAATATTAACGGGAAATTCGATATAATAGAAAAAATGTTTGTTATTTTTTAAGGACTTTATCTATGGAAATCACAAAGGTTGAATTGGACGAGTGTGCCCAGTATATTCAGAGGTGCCGCGCTGAGGCTGCCAAAAGGCTTGTGGGGCAGAAGGAACTTGTTGACGGAATTTTGACTGCGGTTATTGCGGGGGGGCATGTTTTGCTTGAGGGTGTGCCTGGTCTTGCCAAGACTCTTGCCGTGCGGACTTTTGCGGAAATCTCCGGACTTGACTACAAGCGCATTCAGTTTACTCCTGATCTGCTGCCGGCGGATGTTACCGGTACTTTGATTTATCAGCAGGCTCTTGGAAAATTTGCTGTAAGGCGTGGTCCTGTATTTTCAAATGTGGTGCTTGCCGACGAAATCAACCGTGCGCCTGCAAAGGTTCAGTCTGCGCTGCTTGAGGCTATGGCCGAGCATCAGGTGACTCTGGGCGAGACTTCTTACCAGCTGCCGGAGCCGTTCTTTGTGCTTGCTACCCAGAACCCTATCGAGCAGGAGGGTACGTTCAATCTGCCTGAGGCTGAGCTGGACCGTTTTCTGCTCAAGCTGATTGTGCCTTATCCTACCCCTGAGGAGGAGATGCAGATTGTAAAGTCCAACGGAAAGGCTCTTCTGCATCCGGTTGAGCAGGTGTTCTCTCCCTATGCACTGGAAAAGTGCCGCCGTGCTGTCGAGGCGATTACTGCTGACGACAAGATTGTGAGCTATATTGTTTCCATCGTGAGTGTCACCCGTCCGGAGTCTGCTGTAAGAACCAACGAAAAGAGGTCTTCTGCTGCGGCCAAGAACAAGAATGACATTCTGCATTACATTTCTTTTGGTGCGTCTCCGCGTGCCGGTATCGCCCTGCTGCGCTGTGCCAAGGTTGCGGCTCTGTTTGCGGGAAGAAGCTTTGTTCTGCCGGAAGATGTTCAGGCTATGGCTCCTGCGGTTCTGCGCCACCGTCTTGTGCTCAACTACGAGGCTGCCGCTGATTCCGTCACCACTGACGATTTGATTGCGAAGATTATCGAACTCATGCCGCTTCCGTAATGGGGGAGAGTGATGGACAAGGCAAACCTTTCTAAAAAGGCCTATCTCCTTCAGCTGAACTCGGTCTCTCTGGCCGAGGGTATGCGTACCGGAGCCTTTAAGTCTTTGTACCACGGTCAGGGAATTGATTTTTCCGGGGTGCGTGAATATCTTGAGGGTGACGATGTGCGTTCCATTGACTGGAATGTGACCGCACGTATGGGCCGCACTTATGTGAAGCTGTACGAGGAGGAGAGGGAACTTTCTGTTTTTATTATTATTGATTCCTCGAATTCCATGAAGAGTGGTTCGGGTAAGCGCACCAGGCTTGAAGTTGCCCTTGAATGTGCTTCTCTGCTGACTCTTGCTTCTTTTCATAACTCATCGCCTGTGGGGGCTGTGATTTTTGACGGCAAGCTTAGATTCACCTGTCCGCCCAAGGCCGGCCGTGACCAGATGATGCTGCTTTTGTCTAAGTTTGACTCTCTGCCGGGCGAAAGCCATGAGGGGTCGGCTCTGGACAATGCCCTGCAGGGAGCTGAGAGGCTTCTGCGCAGAAGGTCCCTTGTGATGGTGTTCTCCGACTTTAGGACCACTTCATGGATTGAACCTTTTGGCCGTCTTTGCCTTAAGAATGATGTTGTCGCTGTGCGTGTCGTGGATCCGCTTGACGATTCCCTGCCTTCGATCGGAACTATTCCTTTTGTTGACACTGAAAGCAGCTTTACTACCGAGATTCCTACTTCTTCCGCCAGATTCAAGAGGGCATGGAGTGATTCCAATTATCACCGTGTGGAGCAGTGGAGGCATGAGTGTATACGCCATGGGGGAATCCCTGTGACTTTCTCCACCAATGCGGAGCCTCTTGTGGAACTTACCAGGTTTTTTGCCTCAAGGGAGCGGTGATGAAAAGGGGATTTTTGCTTTTTTGCCCGCTTGTTTGGGTATTTGCCATACAGGTAGTTTTTTCTGTGCAGGCTGCCTTTGCCGATGACGCCCAGCGGGACGGTGACGGTTACCAGCAGGTGATGCTGCCCAAGGATGTGTTTGTGGGCGACAAGGCCCAGCTGCGCTACACTTTTAACAATCCGATTGATTTCTTTGCGCTTGCATCTCCTGAGGATATTGACGGGGATTCTCTTAGTCTTGACCCTGAGTATCCTGTTTTTGTTCCGACGGACGAAAGCTATTCGGTTTACTCTGTGCGTCTTATGCGCTCGGGCACCACTTACACGCTTGAGGTTCTGTTTGTTCCGTGGAAGCCTGGTGTGATTGACTTTGCGCCTTTTGACCTTAATGAATACTGCCGCCGTGAGGATTTCTTCGAGACTGAGATGGGAAACTATGCGGCAGAGAACCTTGTGGGCTTTATAGTTGACCTTCAGCCGGTGACGATTTCTTCCATTGCGCAGAGAATGGGCTCGCTCAGCATAAGGCCTCCGGCTTCTCCGATTCTGCTGCCGGGAACCAGTTACATTCTGTGGACTGTGGTTATATCTGCTGTTCTGCTGCTTGCCGTGCTGGGTGTTCTGCTGCTCAGGTTCAGGTCTGTGGCGGGGTGGTTTTCCATGGTGCATCAGAAGATTATTTATCTGCTGCATGTGCGTGCCACAAAAAAGGTTCTGCTCAGACTGCTTAAGTCTGACTGCGGTGACACGGAATTTGCCCACGGCTGGCAGAACTCGGTCAGACAATATCTTTCCTACCGCTTTGGGCGGAGTTTTGATTCTGTTCCTGCGAGCCGTGTTGCTCTGGTCATATCTCGGGCTACCGGCAACATGATGTCTGATGAGCAGGAGGATGCTGTCTTTGACATTGCTTCTATGTTTGTGCGGACTGATTACATTATCTTTGCGCATGGGTCCATAGATTCAATGCAGCTCCCTGAAACCGAGCATAGGGCCGCTTTTGCCGAGGGCGAGAGACAGTCGCTTGTCGACAGAACGTTCAAGTCGATTGCTGTCCTTGAAAGTAATGGAGAACTTAAGAATGATGGAGTTTGAAAATCCGGCGGCGTTTTTTCTTCTGCTGCTGATTCCTCTGCTGCATTTTTTGCGGTATATAAAACTTTTTGTGCCTGTGTCTTTTCCTTTGACTCTGGGGGACTGGAAGGGACATCCCTTTGTGTGGAAGAACCGCCTCAGGAAATTTCTTTCCGTGCTCCATACGCTTATCTGCCTGGTGGCCTTTGGCTGTCTGGTGACGGCTTTTGCCGAGCCTGTTGTGCGTCAGCAGGAGAGGGTGTATTCTTCCAGAGGGTCGGATATTCTCTTTGTTGTGGATACGAGTCCTTCTATGGCGGCAAGGGATATGAACGGCCTTACCCGCCTTGATGCTGCCAAGTATGCTATAAGGCGGCTTGAGGATTCTAGCCGTGGCGACACTATCGGTCTTGTCTCTATGGCAAAGGAGGCTGCGGTTGTGATTCCGCCGACTATGGACAGGAATATTTTCTTTGACCGCCTGGATAAGATTGTGCCTGGTGAGCTTGGTGACGGAACTGCAATCGGTACGGGGCTTAGCTGTGCTGTAATGCACCTGGAGAATTCACATGCTCCGCGCAGATGTATTGTTCTTATGACCGACGGCGAAAATAATGCCGGCTCCCTGCATCCATATACTGCGGCTCATCTTGCGGCTCAGAAGCGGATTGGGCTTTATGTGCTTGGTGTGGGGACCAGGGGTAAGGTTCCGCTTGAATACGTGGACCCCAAGACTGGACGTGTGCACTCAGGCTTCCTTGATTCCAACTATGATGCAGCAGCTCTTGCGCGTGTGGCTTCCGAGGGCGACGGAAAATTCTTTGAGGTGGATTCGCTGGATGCGCTTTCGCAGGCACTTGATTCTGTGAGCCGTAACGAAAGTGTGGTGCAGCGTTATCAGATACGGAATTCCGACGAGTCCTACATGGCTCAGTTCCTGCTGGCGGCGGGAATACTGGTTGTGCTTGCGTTCTGCATCAGGCGCTTGTTCCTGCAGGAGGTTCTATGAATATTACGGTTGGAAGACCTTTGGGCCTGTACGGATTGTTGCTTTTGGTGCCGGCTGTGCTGTTCATGGCGGTGAGGTTCCGTTCTATAATAAGGAATCTTTCTGTCCAGTACGACCTGAATACTGACAAGAGCATGTTGAGGCATACACGGACCAGCTTTATTCTAAGGACTATGTTCAATTCGCTTGCATGGATTTTTTTAGTGCTTGCCTATTCGCAGATTTCATGGGGAACTTCTTCCGTGCCTGTGCAGAAAAACGGCAAGGCTGTGTCCATGGTGTTCGACATTTCCTACAGCATGGAGGCTGGGGACGGAGCAGGCGGGCTTACAAGGCTCCAGTCGGCGTCGAACTATGCGGATGAACTGTTGAATTATATTCCATATACTAGTGTTTCTGTCGTTCTTGCCAAGGGTGACGGTACGCTGGCTGTTCCGCTTACCGAGGACTACGAGAGTGTGCGTTCTGTGCTCCGCGTCTTGAATCCGCGTCTTATGACTTCTCAGGGCAGCAATCTGGGTAAGGGTGTTGAATGTGCCATTGATTCGTTTCCTGCAAATTCCGCACAGGCTTCTTACATCTGGCTGTTCACTGACGGAGAGGAAACCGAGGAAGGTCTCCTGAATGCTTTGTCGGCTGCTATGCGCCAGGGAATACCGGTTGTGATAATCGGATTTGGTTCCGAACGCGAGACGACTGTGATGGCCGGAGACGGAAAGACTCCGGTAAAGACGGCCCTCCGTACTGCCAAGATAGAAGAGATTATCCGTTCCGTGAACCGCAGGAACTCTTTTGCCGGTGGCAACGGACTGCATGCGGATGTGTCTTTTGTGGATGCAAGCGAAGTGGGGTCTGCCAACAAGCTGCTTGCTTCTCTTGAGCGTGAAATCCATGTGCAGAAGAATGAGCTTGCCGAAGCGGGAAACTCTTCCCGTGAAGACGAACTTACTATTGTGTATGAACTGCAGCGGGTTGACCGTTCAAGACTTTTTATTGTGCTTGCGATTATCTGTGTGGTTCTTGCATTTATCTCCGGTGAATTCCATCCGGACAGGATCCGTGGCAAAAAGACAAGGGCTGTGGCTGGTGCCGTAGTCTTTGCTCTTGCATTGACTGGATGCAGTGGCCGTGTCCAGGGCGGGGCAAAACTGCTCAGCGGAAAACTTGAGTGGAACCGCAAGAATTACCCTGCGGCGGTTGCGGATTTTCTTGATGCGGTGGAGACTGCCAGAAAAAACGGCGACACTGAACTGGAACATTATGCTCAGTTTGCATTGGCATCTACATATCTTTCGCAGAATGAAAGCGATGCGGCCAAGGAACGCTTTGAGCGCATAACCGCCGATGCCCCTGACCATGTGCGTTATGCGGTACTTTACAATCAGGGCATTATTGCTCACAGGAAGGGTGACTTTAAAGAGGCTTCACGCTTTTTTAAAGAGGCCCTGCAGATTGACGGTTCCAATGTCAACGCCAAGATTAATCTTGAACTGTCGCTCCAGGAGGAACTTCTTCATACGCAGAGCCGGGAAAGCGGTCTTTCTCCGGTTAGTGAAAACACTTCGGAACAATCGGACCTGGAAGATGCAATCTATTCGATTATACGGGAGAATGAACAAAAGCAATGGAAAAATCAGCAGCAAGAAGCGGAAAGTTCAAAATTGGACTACTGATGTTTGTGGTGCTGCAGCTCTTGTGCTCTGCTGCAGGCTATGCAATATCTTGGGATTACATTCTTACTCTGCGTTTCAGAAAGTCGGAGGAATACTTCTTTACTCATTCGGAATGCCCTTTTGAGCTGAATATAGAAAATGTCTCTCCCGACAAGGTGAGCGTGTATGTCAACGATGTGCCCGGAAATGTCAGCTTTATGTCTTCACGCAAGGAAACCTATATTCCGGCAGATTCCGGAAAGAGCGGCCGTCACGGAACTCATCTGGTCATTTACTTCCGCTTTGACGAGACTGGTGACTATCACATAAGACCGGTGGAAGTCCGCATTGACGGTTCGTACTGCCGTATTCCGGTGGAGCCGGTGTATGTCTACGACAATCCAAGTATTGTTCAGCCGCAGCTCTCCATTCAGTTTGATACGCCGGACATAAATGTGTCCGGAAAAAAAATTACTGCGGTCGCAGGACAGCATATTTCATTTACATTGTTCCTGAGGTACGCGGCGCAGATTGTGGACTATACCTGGACTATCCCTGAGGATTCCATCTTTGCTGAACTGGAGCACTATGAGATTGCGGAAGGTCTTGTGCATGGCGCTGAGTTCTCGCCAAAGTCGGTGCCTGTCGCAAAATTTGACTGGCAGCCTCTGGTCCACGGTGATTATGAGCTGCCCAAGGTGCATATCCTTGCCACAACCTATGGCGGGCTCCGCACGGAGGTGCCGTTCCCCTCGTACAAGGTGACTGTTACTCCGTCTACTCAAAAGGCTGCGGGCAATGCGGGTGCAAAGTCTGTGTTTCCGTACGCTTTCAATGACCAGGCTGTGCCGGGGAAAGAAAAATCTCCTTACGGGCAGGACTTTACTCTTGCCGAAAAGATTCATGCGCTCAGGGTCAAGGAAAGACATTCGTTCCCGCTTGTGTCAAAGGCCGGGGCTGTAAGACGCAGGGCGGAAAAGTCTGCAGGTCTGGTACCTGGCAGGGCTGAACCTTCGCTTGCACTGCTTTTTTTTGTGATTGCGCTTGCAACTGTGGCTCTGGTGCTGTATATTGTTTTCCTTGTAAGAAAGAACAAGCTTCTGCGCAGGATAATGCTTTCGCTGACGCTTGCGGCCGGGGTAGGAGCGCTTGTGCTTGGGGCGCAGACCGGAAATGTCCATGCTGTGTTTGCAGGCGGCATGGTGAGTTCCATTCCTGAAGAAAAGAAGTCGGATGTCACGGTCAGGCCGGGTGTCATAGTGAATGTCATCCGCACTGCCGGGGACTGGGTTTACGTCAGCTACAATGACACCAAGGGCTGGGTTCCAAAGGAGACAGTCCTTGTGATTAAATAGGAAGGTTCATTATGGATTTCGGCGATATTTTGGCTCAATACGAAAAGCAGCAGAGGGAAGAAAACTCAAGAAAGAAGCAGAAGGTGCCACAGGTAAGCCACAAGAAGCCCAATGCGCTGACCAAGGAAGAAAGGGCCGCGTTGAAGGAGAATGCGTCTTTTCAGGCTATGATGGAAGCCCAGATGGAAAGGGACAATGCCAGGCGTGCAAACCCGATCGACGTGTGGCTGAACCGCTTTGGCACTGTGGACAAGGACAAAATTGCTGACCAGGCGGCAACAGAGGCTCGTCTCAATGACAGGGAATACCTCAAGTCAATCAGGCCTGAGGCTGTTCTGGACCTGCATGGCCTTACACGTGACGAGGCATGGGAAAGGATGGCTTCTTTTGTAAGCGAAAGCAAGAGAAAAAATCTGCGCAAGATAATGGTGATTCATGGAAAGGGCAACCACAGTAATGGTTCTGATCCTGTGCTTGGGCCTATGGTGCGGATGTTTATTGAACAGGATTCCAGGCTTGGTGCCTCGGGGCATCCTGACCGCAATAATGGCGGAAACGGAGCCACTTGGATTCTGCTAAAATAATTTGTTATTTTTGTAAAAAAAACTTGTAATAATTGCTGTTTTTGAGTACTTTAAAGGCAAGGAGCGATTTTGGAAGACTACTACAAAACCCTGGGTGTTGAAAAAAGCGCCTCAGCTGACGAAATAAAAAAAGCATACCGCAATCTCGCCTTTAAATATCATCCGGACCGTAATCCTGGTGACAAGAGCGCAGAGGAGTCCTTCAAGCGTATAAACGAGGCGTATTCTGTGATTGGGGACGAGTCCAAGCGCCGGCAGTATGACCTTTATGGTTCCGCTTCGGCTCAAAATGGCTACGGACAGTACTCCCAGAATTCATACTCTGGTTCTTACGGGCAGGGCTACGGAACTTACGGAAGAAATACATACAGCGATCCCTTTGAGGAATTCTTCAGACAGGCATATAGTCAAAGGAATTCCAGTCAGTCACAGGATGAAGATTCCGGTTACCATACATACACATGGACAAAACGTAATGCGGAGGACTTTACCCGCAGTGCCGGCCTAAGAATGTTCGGGCGCGGTATGGCGCAGTTTGCCTTGGCTGGACTTGGATTCTTTGTGGTAAAATGGTTTTTTCCGCTGAATATAATTTGTATTGCGGCGGCGGTGAGGGGTATTATAGACGCGGTACGCTCACTTAAATACGTGTTCGGGAACAACAAGAGTAAGGGATAATGTCTGATAGCTTTGCGCTGTTAGGGTTCAGTGTTGTGCTCGGCTGATTCCTGGGCAAACACTAAAACCTTTTGGAATGGAAACTGCTTAGCGTTCGCGGAAAATGATGCGTCCCCTGTTCAAGTCATAAGGAGACAGTTCTACTTTTACAGTGTCGCCTGGGACAATGCGGATATAGTGCTTGCGCATCTTGCCGCTCAAGTGAGCCAGAATAATATGCTGGTTCTGCAATTCAACACGGAACATTGTGTTGGGACGAGCTTCCTTTACGACGCCTTCACCTTCGATAGCTTCGTCTTTGTTAGCCACA
>CAMNHD010000026.1 GCA_946538875.1 uncultured Treponema sp. | reverse complement strand
CGTTATGGAAATGAGCCACCGCTCAAAGGCCTACGAACCGATTATTCAGGATGCAGAAGCGATGATCCGCAAGTTGATGAATGTTCCTGAAAACTACAAGATTCTTTTTGTACAGGGTGGAGGATCCACACAGTTCGCAATGGTTGCAGAAAACCTTGGAATCCACACCGGAAAAGCCGCTTACATAGAGACTGGTGTCTGGGCAAAGAAAGCCGCAGCCGAAGCAAAAAAGCTCGGTGTCCAGGTCGACATCATTGCATCCTCAAAAGACAAGAACTACTCATACATCCCGCGCGTTGAAAAAATCACAGGCGACTATGACTATGCCTACATCTGCTTCAACAACACAATCATGGGAACCCACTACGAGTACATCCCCGACACCGGAAACATTCCTCTGGTTGCAGACATTTCTTCATGCGTGCTCAGCGAAGAACTCGATGTCTCAAAGTTCGGGCTCCTCTTTGCAGGTGCACAGAAGAACCTGGCTCCGGCAGGCGTCACACTCGTGATTGTACGCGAAGACCTTATTCCAGAGCCGGAAAACTGCCGCGCAGGCACACCTACAATGCTCTGCTACAAGACACACGCAGACAACGGAAGCATGTACAACACACCGCCATGCTACACAATCTACGTCCTCGGAAAAGTCCTTCACTGGATTGAAAAGAACGGCGGTGCAAAGGGAATCAACAAGCTCAATGTGGAAAAGGCCAATTACCTCTACGACTTCCTTGATTCCTCAGACTTCTACCACGCAACAGCAGAAAAGGGAAGCCGCTCCCTGATGAACGTTCCTTTCCTTACCAAATACTCAGACCATGCTGCTGACGACGAAGCCGCATGTGCCAAGGAAAAGGAAATCAACGACAAGTTCGTAAAGGAAGCAAGTGCCGCAGGCCTTGTCAACCTCAAGGGACACCGTCTGGTCGGCGGAATGCGCGCTTCAATCTACAACGCAATGACTCTTGACGGAGTAAAAGCCCTTGTGGAATTCATGAAGAAGTTCGCCAAGGAAAACCAGTAGGAGCGTCACCTCTAAGCGTTAACGTCACCTCTAAGCGTTAACGCCACCCGTAAGGGGACCGTACCCCGTAAGCGGAGACATACCCCGTAAGCGGAGACATACCCCGTAAGCGGAGACGTACCCCGCAAGCGGAGACGTACCCCGTAAGCGGAGACGCCACCACTAAACGAAACAACAGGAGAACAACATGTACAAGATTCAGACATTAGACAGAATAAGCTCAAGCGGCCTGGAAAACTTTCCCCGCGACGAATACGAAATCGCAAGCGAAATCGTAAAGCCGGACGCAATTCTCGTGCGCAGCCACGACATGCTCAGCATGGAACTTGATTCCACAGTAAAAGCCATTGCCCGTGCAGGTGCAGGCGTAAACAACATCCCGGTAAAAGACCTTGCCCAGAAGGGTGTCGTAGTATTCAACACACCAGGCGCAAACGCAAACGCCGTCAAGGAACTGGTAATCCTTTCACTGCTCCTTGCAAGCCGCCCGGTCATCTCCGCAAACAAGTGGACAAACACGCTTGCCGGTAAGGGAGCCGAAATCGCAGGCCTTGCAGAAAAAGGCAAGAAGAACTTCATCGGCCAGGAAGTAAAGGGCAAGACCCTTGGCGTAATCGGTCTCGGCGCAATCGGTGCCATGGTTGCAAACACAGCAATCGAACTTGGAATGAACGTAATCGGCTACGACCCCTTCCTTTCCGTAGACGCCGCATGGAGCCTCAAGAGCCAGGTAAAGCATGCAGAGACATTGGATTCCCTCTTTGCAAAGGCAGACTACATCACAGTGCATGTTCCTGAAACCCCGGACACCAAGGGTCTCATCAGCGCATCCACAATCAAGAACATGAAGGACGGAGTGCGCATCATCAACATCGCACGTGGCGGACTGGTAAACAACGAGGACATCCTCAAGGCCCTGGAAAGCGGAAAAGTGGCATGCATGGTCACAGACTTCGCCGCAGACGAGCTGCTCAACAACGATAAAGTCATCTGTATGCCTCACCTCGGAGCCTCAACCCCGGAAGCAGAAGACAACTGCGCAGTCATGGCAGTCAAAGAACTCCGCGACTTCCTTGAGACAGGCGCAATCAAAAACAGCGTGAACTTCCCAAAGTGCAAGATGGATTCAGTAATTCCGGCAGGAGGAACACGTCTCTGCATCAGCCACAAAAATGTTCCAAACATGATTGCCCAGTTTACAAGCGTGCTCGGAAACGCTAAACTGAACATCAGCGGAATGGTTGACCAGAACCGCAACGACATTGCTTACTGCATGATTGACGTGGACGGAAAAGTCGACGAGGCAACAGTCGACACCCTGGCACATACCGAAGGTGTCATCAACGTACGTCCAATCTTCGCATAAGAGGAAACTTCAACATTGGTAATTCAGCAGCATTCCCCAGGGACTGTTGCTTTATTGCATCCCGTAATGCAGGCCGCCACAGGCACTTTTCCAGTCAGGCAAAGCGCCACCTGCACTATGGGATTTTTTATTTTCTTCCATATTATGCCGTCCCTGCACCGCTAACCGGCCTTCCAGGGCTTGCTCACGCGCGGTGCTGCGCACCAGGCCTGCGGCCTGCCCTTCCACGCGCGGGGCACACGCCTTTGCAGAAACATTCTGTTCGTGCTTGCCGTAATGGTAACCTCTCTTGATTTTCCAGTCTGAAATTCAGTATACTTTAACAATAGTTAGCCAAAGGCACCACCACGGACAGGATGATGCTTATGCTGATTTTCAGGAGTATATATGTCTGTAATAACACTTACACAAGTTCATAAGCGCTACCCCCTGGGCAAACAGGACGTAGCCGCTGTAAAGGGCGTCTCATTCTCCATAGAAAAGGGTGAATTCGCCGCAATATCAGGCCCCTCCGGTTCAGGAAAATCCACAATCCTCAACATGATGGGCCTTATCGACATACCAAGTTCCGGTTCAATCATCATCAACGGAACAGACGTCTACAAGGGAGTGAATCTTCAGAACGCAGAAGTCCAGGACAACCGCTGGGTCTCTTCCACGGACAACAAGAAACGCAAAAAGCGCACAAGTCTTCCTCCAAAGCTTGACCGACGCATCACAGGACTCCGCCGCTCACACCTAGGCTTTATTTTCCAGACATTCAACCTCATTCCCGTACTGAACGTCTATGAAAACATAGAGTTTCCACTGCTGATAAAGTCCCGGAACCCTGACGCAAAAACTCCCGTGGACGATTTTTCCAAAAAGGAAAAGGAAGAATGGATAAACTACCTTATAGAAAAGGTAGGTCTTTCGGAGTGGAAGGACCACAAAGCCACAGAACTTTCAGGCGGACAAAGACAGCGTGTCGCCATAGCGCGTGCCCTGGTCACCAAGGCACCACTTATTCTGGCAGACGAACCCACGGCAAACCTGGACTCCGAGAACAGCCGCCAGATTCTCAGCCTGATGAAGCAGCTTAACAAGGACAAAGAGCTTCTGACCACATTTATTTTCTCAACACACGATGCCCGCATTGTACAGATGTGTGACCACGTGGTACATCTGCTTGACGGAACCATCACAAACGACGAGCACAAGACAGGCAGCGACATTTACGGGGAGGCTTAGAGCTAAATGGCAGTCATCATAAGACTGGCGCTCCGCAACTTACGGGAACACAGGGCAAAGAGCATAATCATTGCACTGTTCATCGTATTCGGAACCGCCATAGTAATAATGGGAAACTCATTCATCGAATCAGTTAACCGCGGTCTTGAAAAGGATTTCAGGGCAAACTACACCGGTGACGTGACAATTTCCGCAATTCCGCCGGAAGGCTGGTCAATAGACATAGTTGGTGTGGACACCGCAGGATTCAACGGAGCAATACCGCAGATACCCGCGCTTCCTGACATCAAGAAAGTGGAAGAAATTCTTGCCGCCCGCAGTGACATCGCCTCGGAGACAAAACTTATTTCCGCAGCCGCCCTGATGATTAAGGGCGAAGAAGTGGACTTCACCTCAATAATGGAGGACGATTCGGTAAGTTTCACCGACATTCCGGTATTCATGCTCTATGCAGGGGAAGAAGACACTTATTTCCAGACCTTCCCCGGACAGCATATCCAGGAAGGACGCGCCCTGGATTTTACAAGCGGTGAAAACGAACTCCTGATCGACACAAGAATCCGCAAGAGCTTTGAAAAATTCTACAAGGAAAGCCTGAATATCGGAGACAAAGTTCTTGTCGCAGGAGCAAACACATCCGGCGTTGTCCGCGAAGCCAAGGTGGTGGGATTCTTTACACCGCCCAACGAAAACAGCGCAATGTTCCAGACAATCTACTGCAACCCTGACTTTGCACGCGCTTTCGGCGACCTCACATACGCAAGCATAAGCACAGATCCGCAGGCTGAACAGGAAAAGGATGCACTTTCCACAATGAGCGACGATGAACTCTTTGGTGACGATGAACTTTTCGGCGACATGATCAGCGAAGACAACTCGGTTCTTGCTTCAGAGGACATTGACTTCAACTCAATTCTCGGCGACACAAGTCTCCGCGACGAACTCAACAAAAGCGCAGAAGGCTCATGGCATTTTGTCCAGGCAAAGCTTAAGAACCCCGCAGGCGCACAGGCAGTTGTCAATGAGCTAAACAAGATCTTTGCAGAACAGGGCATCAAGGCAAGAGCCATGAACTGGAAGCAGGCCGCAAAGAGCTACACGAACAGTGTCACCGGCATAAACGTTCTCTTCAATATTCTTGTAATCATTCTTGCAGTTGTTGTTTTTATTATCATAATGAACACAATGACTGTCTCAGTCATAGAGCGCACATCCGAGATTGGAACAATGCGTGCCATCGGCGCGGAGAAATCTTTTGTCAGAAAACTCTTCTATACAGAAGCCTGCACCATAACAGTGCTGTCAGCATTGGCAGGAACAGTACTTGCGTTCATCCTGATGGCTATAGTCAACTCTATGGGGCTGACAGTGGACAACATGATAGCAAAGATTATCCTTGGCGGAGGTATCATACACTTCAGCCCCACACCTGCAATCGTGATTGTCACGATAGTGATTGCAACGCTCGGAAGCCTGATAAGCAACATGTATCCGGTTTCATCGGCACTCAAGATAACACCGCTCAAGGCACTTTCAAAGGGAGGCGAGTAATATGGAAGTATTGAAACTTGCCCTAAGGAATTTAACACGCAACAAAAGACGCAACATAATACTCGGCATAGCAATAGCATTCGGATTCTTCGTAGTCACAGCAATAGACGGTCTTGCAAGCGGCGCTGTATCCAATCTTGAAAACCAGATCACACAGCTTGTAGGCGGAACAGTGCTGGTGGTCGGTTACGAAAAGACACAGGATCCGGAAGTAGAAGACAAATGGAATCTTGTGCCCATCATCCGCGACCATGACTATCTAATTCAAAAGGTAAAGGACCTTGGAATCAAATACGACTCGCTTTCCCACTACACAAGGTCAAGTGGTCAGATTATATTCAACGGAAAGAATGTCATAACCGCCACATACGGCCGCGATTTTGAAGCCGACAAGGATTTTGTGGACTCCCTGCAGATTGTCTCAGGTTCACTTGAAAACCTCAAGGATCCAAATGTGATGATAGTCAGCAAAGGTCTTGCAGACTCACTCAAGGCGGAAGTCGGCGACACAATCCTCTACAAGACTTCAACAATCTACGGCCAGCTGGAAGTAGGAGAATTCACCATCGGACTCATCACAAAAGACTCCAACTTTCTTACAGGCATGTGGTCATACGTAAACATAGAGACACTCAATTCCCTGATTGGAATCCCTTACGGCGGATACAACTACCTGTCGCTTTACCTCAGGAACAAAAAGCTTCAGACCCGCGTGGCACTTGCCATCGAAGACTCAGTCCGCGCAGACGGAGTACCAACGAGCGATCTTCGTCTTGCCAGAAGGACAAATCCTACAAACCCGGAACGCGGACTGGACAAACAGTTCATCGGCGACTCAAATCTGTGGGAGGGAACAAAATACGGTGTGGAAACTCTTGATGACGGTGTTCCCGCACTAAAATCGGCAATGAACATAGTGCACACAGTCACCACAATAATTCTGCTTGTCATTCTGCTCATCGTCATGGTCGGAGTCTCGAACACTTACCGCATGGTACTGTACGAACGCATCCGTGAAATCGGAACAATGCGCGCACTTGGAATGACCGGCAAGGACACAGGCCGCGTCTTCACCGCAGAAGCCGTGACTCTCTGCATACTCGGAGCACTGGCAGGTCTTGTGCTCGGCATAATTGTGATGCTTTTGCTAAGCACCATCCACATACAAAACGAATCAGTGCAGATGTTCCTGCGCAAGGGACACATGAGCATATCGCTTTCACCGGCGGCAATCTTAATCCAATACATTCTGATGGTTATCCTGACATCAATGGCCGTGCACGGCACCGCAAAGAAGGCTGCCCGCATGACCCCGGCACAGGCACTCAGAACCGTAAAATAACAGCATTTTTGGAGGCGCAACATGAAGAAAAACCTTATCACCACAACACTCTCACTCGTACTGGCCATTGGTCTCGCCTGCTCGGCATCAGCGCAGTCAGTTTCCAAAGAGGCAGCCCAAAAAGCCTTTGACATAATGGACCAGACAGACGACATACTGGCATACCACGGTGACTATTCCGCCACAATCTCACTGGAAATAGAAAAGCCCGGTAAGCCAAAGGAAAATCTCAAGTACAAGATTTTTGAGCGCGTGGACTCAAAGCTTATGACAATAGTGCAGCTCTTCCCTGAATCTGAAAAGGGAACCGGATACCTGCGTGACGGCGACAACATCTGGGCATACGACCCTATCAGCCGCAAATTCACACACTCATCCCTCAAAGAGTCCCTTGGAGACTCAGACATAAAGATTTCAGATGTGAACCAGACCGAAAACAGCTGGCGCAAGCATTACGAAGTCACCAAGTTCGAGGAAGGCAAATTGGGAAAATATCCAGTCTACATCATAAGCCTGCACGCAATCACCACAGAGCCGTCCTATGCAAACACAACCTACTACATCCGCAAGGATCTGCCTCTTATGCTCAAGCAGGAAGATTTTTCAGGAAACGGCCGCCTGATGCGCACAACACTCTGCCTGCAGTATACAAAAGTTCCTGCAGGTTATGTACCGTCAAAAGTGATGCTCCGCGACGAGCTGAACAAGGGAGAAAACACCCACGAAGAGCTTACAGAACTCACCTTTGACAAACTGCCTGACAACATTTTTACAAAAGCATATCTTGAAGGACTCAACTGATGAAAAGACAAGTACCTCTTGGTATAATACTCACTGCCATGACGGCTGCCTCCCTATGCTTGGGCACACCTCTTTTTGCCCAGGCATCAGACGACGCTTATTTCGGAGGAAGCGGAATCTCTGACTCTGGCGATGACATCTTCGGTAGCAGCGGAACCTCTGACCCAGACGATGACCTCTTCGGCGGCAGCGGAACCTCTGACTCAGACGACCTGTTTTTTGCCGACGACGGAATCGTAGAACTTGCTCCTGCCCCGTCAGACTCAAAGTCAAGCGACCTGGCCCACGGCATACTATTCCAGTCAGGTTCCGTAAAAATCGGCGGCAGCTTTGACACATCCCTGACCACATGCACAACCCTGTACAACGCAGAGACAAACAAAAAGTTCTGGGAAAACCTAAGGGACACAGGACTATTCCCAAAGGCCAACGCAAGTCTCACCATAGACGCACGCCCCACCCAGACGCTCCGCATGTACACAAAATTCGGAGTGAACTACCCTTATTCCACATCAATCAGTTCAGCGGCAATACTTTCCGCATTTTCCTCCTACTCCTCCAATTCCACAGTCACCATACCAGTGACAAACTACTTTACCGTCAAGGAATTGTTCACAGACTTCTCCATCGCAGACAGAGCCTTTTTCCGCTTCGGCCTGCACACAGTCTCATGGGGAACAGGCTTCTTCTTCAGCCCAGTGTCGGACATGATCAACACATCGTCAATCAACCCCGAAGACACTGATGCCCAGGTAAACGGAAGCCTGAATCTGCGCACCCAGATAACATTCCCCGGGACCCAGAACTGCCTGTGGCTGTACCTGATTCCCGACAGCAAGCTCAACACAATCTCCTCCAGCAATTATGCAGACACACCGCTGTCCACATACCTGGACACCGCCCAGTACCCATACGACCTGCGCCGCACAGCAATCGCCGCAAAGGGTGAATTCGTAACCGGCGGATGGGAGCTGGGAGGAGGCCTGTTCTTCCGCTACCAGAACGCACCAAAAGCAATGCTCACCGCCAGCGGAACAATCATAAACGGAAAAGTGGGCGTCTTTGGAGAAGCTGTCTACCGCTACGGCAGTAACACCCAGTGGACAGACCAGCCTGATTCCTGGAAGGATAAAACACACATCTTCCAGGGAACAATAGGACTGAACTACATCTGGAAGACGCCGCAGATAACTTTTGCCGTGCAGTATTACTTTGACGGCAACAAGGACGATGATGAATACGCAACCTACGGGAACAACGTAGCCGCAACAGTAATATTCGGACGAATCTTCGGAACCACAGACTGCACCGCAACACTTCTAGGCATCTTCTACACCGGCAAAAAAGCGGTCACATCTCCCACAGAACTTGCAAGCCTATACACTAACGGCAAAAACATAAACCCGTACGCAGGAATTATAAGCGCAATGTTCAAGTACAGCCCGATCTCAATGCTGAGCCTTTCGGCAGGTCCCTACGTCACATGGCTGGATTTTTCAAACAAGCCCCAGGTCGCACTGAGAATCCAGGCAAGTCTAGGCGGAGGAAAGTTCTAAAGGCACACAGACAAAAAAAACTGGAACGGAGAAATCCGTCCCAGTTCCAGTCAAGTGCAGAAGCAAATTGAATCAAATGGAAAAATAAGCCGCAAAAAAGTGCAGCACCGAACCGAAGAGAACCAGTATGTGGAACACAGCATGTGCCCAGCTGGTTCTGTGCATCAGGTAGAACACACCGCCAAGCGTATAGGCAATGCCGCCCGCCATAATAAAAGCCTGTGACAAAACCGGCAGATTGTTGAACGGATCAATAATGCCAAGCCCAATCACAAAGACCCAGCAGAAAACCAGATAGCTCAAAGTCGCTAGACCGCGCATTCTTTCGCCAAAGATTGCATACATAATGCTCAGGAAAACAGCAACCCCGAACACAACCGCGAACAAAGTCCATCCAAGCTTTCCCCCCACATTGATCAGCAGGAATGTCAAATAAGTTCCCACCACCATCACATAAATCGCAATATGATTCAGCCGTGAAAAAACCTTGCGCGCACCGTAAGGAGTAATCGCATGATACAAAGTGGCCATCAGATACATAATAAAAAGAGCACTTCCAAACAATGTAAAACCAGTCACGCAGAGAGCGGAACTCACATGCGCCGGACAGTGGAACACAGCCCTAAGCACCAGAAGCACAATCGCCGCAATACTCAGGACAGCCCCAAAACCGCTCACAATCGCATTGAACAGGTCCTCGCCAAAAGTAAACTGGCGCACCTGCCGCACATTGTAGGCCACCATCGCATTGTGCCGCTGCAGCCTCAAAGCCTTACGCTGTTCCTTTTCAATCTGCTTGGTCTGCTGCAGCGAAGGATTCTCCGCGTACCGGATTTTTATTTCATGAATCTTTTCCTTAGCCTGTGCCTTGATAGTCTTTATAGCCGCTTTTTTCTTCAACTTCAACGACTTGCGGGTAATTTTCTCAGAAATATCTGCCATATAACTTCCTCTATCCTACTATTATCGCAAATTTTCCGTTTTTGTAAAGAGATTTTTCCGGAGCCGCCTGTTTTTAAAACTCAATTCCTGCAAATCTACAACCGGCTGTCCACCACACCGCATTTTTTTGTAAAAAGAATGGCAAAGTGGCGGGAGAGCGGAACGGGTTTGCGGAAACATTCCAAGCATTGAATGATTTTAGAATCAGGTGTATAATGATACGATATGGCTTACAGCGATAATCCGTTGATTGTACAATCCGATAAGACTCTCCTTCTTGACGTTCATGCCCCGTTGGCAGAAGAATGCCGCAACGCATTGATACCATTTGCGGAACTGGAACGTTCCCCCGAGCACCTGCACACATACAGGCTCACCCCGCTGTCCTTATGGAACGCAGCCAGTGCCGGCTTTACAGGAGAACAGGCCATTCAAACCCTGCAGAAATATTCCCGCTATGACGTTCCGCAGTCCGTATGCGCATGGATTCAAGAAACAGGAGAACGCTTCGGCAAGCTCCGTCTCGTTCCCGGTCCACGGACTCTAGTACAAGCCGCCTCCTCAGAGGGAAAACCAGAAATCTACGAAGAATACCTTTATCTCGTAAGCAACTCCCCCTATGTATTCAGGGAAATCTCAGCAAGTCCCTCCGCACAGAAACACATGGCCCCCGCAACTTACCAGGAAGTTCCAGACTCAAACGTGACACTCACTGAGTTGGAAAAAAAATACTGCTTTATCCTGCCTCTTACTGACCGCGGCACCGTCAAGCAGACCCTGCTGGAACTGGGCTGGCCGGTAAAAGACGATGTACCGCTGACAGACGGCGCACCGCTGGAAATAACGCTCAGGGACACCACACTTTCAGGAAGGCCATTTGCAATACGCAGCTACCAAAAAAATGCCGCCCAGGCACTCATTGGCGACAAAGGGCCAGGTTCAGGATTCGGCACAATAGTAATGCCATGCGGAGCAGGCAAGACAATCGTCGGAATGCAGATTATGTCCATGCTCAAGACAAACACTCTGATTGTCACAACAAACATCACCGCCGTCCATCAGTGGATTGACGAACTTGTTGACAAGACAAACCTTTCCAGAGACCAGATTGCAGAATACACCGGCGAAAACAAGACAATCCTCCCCGTTACAGTTGCCACTTACCAGATTCTTACCTGGCGTCCAGACAAGACAGGCCCCTACCCGCATTTTTCACTTTTCCGCAACAACAACTGGGGACTTATAATTTACGATGAAGTCCACACCCTGCCGGCTCCGGTTTTCAGAGTTGCCGCAGAATTACAGGCAGTACGCCGGGTAGGCCTTACCGCAACCCTAGTCCGCGAAGACCACTGCGAAGGCCACGTCTTTTCCCTTGTCGGGCCAAAGCGCTTTGATGTACCTTGGAAGGAACTTGAACACGACAAATGGATAGCCAGTGCAGAATGCATAGAAGTCCGGCTAGACCTGG
>CAMNHD010000025.1 GCA_946538875.1 uncultured Treponema sp. | reverse complement strand
TCTTCAACAGTACCATAAATGGTCATGGCCTTGGAGTTGTTTGAATAGACAGTACCGGAAGCCTCAGTCATGGTAGTGCCGTTGTCATAAGAGTAGAATGAAGTTCCGACGTTCGGAACATTCTGGTCAATCTGCACAATATAAGGACCGCTCACATCATCGTAGTTGCCGGCATTGTCACGGGCAAGCAGGTACAGGTAGTTGATACCGTCATCAAACTCAGTCACATTGGCCGCAAAAGATGTATAGTACGGTGAAGAGGCATTGGTTCCAGAGTTCGGCACAGTAATCTCACCGTCATTGCCAAGATTACTCCAGTCCTCAATTTCAGGAACTTCGTTATCCCATTCCGGCTTTATCCAATAGTAAAGAGTAGCGACACCGCTGTCCTGATACTTTGCCTTGTCACCGTAAGTAACATATTCAGAGATGTCACCGCTGATTCTAAGTGCGTTTCCTGAATACCAGTTGGCACGCTGCAGACTCTCCGACTTTGGAGTACCTTCCGTAAGATAATCAAAACTGCCGGCCGAGCCAAGGCGCACGTTAAGGTTCTTTATGACAGGAGCCTTGCCGTCAGCGTAAACAACAAATGTATATTCCTTAGGCTGATTTACGTTGGCAGCCTCCATCACGATCGAGTACATGGCATTGGGCGTTGAAGTTGCCTGGGTATCCCGCAGCGCAAACTCCCAGTTCTGCTTGTAACCCTCAGTATTAGTTCTGGAAACAGCCGGCAAAGAATCAATCGTGCGCAACACTGTAATACCGTCAGTACCATAAACAGTAACAGACTTCAGAGTAAGATCCACACCATCGGTTGTTTCAGTCTCAAGAATACCTTTAATAATAGTCTTACCCTCAGTCACATCTGAAGCCCTAACATGCTCACCGTCCAATTCGCAGCTGAGAGAAGGAGCATTACCGGTTGCAAAGATTTGAAAACCAAACCTGTCACCGTTCAAAGGCTCAAGACTATTATCCTTTAAGTCCTTACCGCTGACCACCACCGTATACTTCATTCCGGAACCAAGTGTGTCAAGCTTCAGGGTATAAGTCTCCTGCTCAACGCTGCCGGCATTGTCCGGGATTGCATTTCCACCAGCCTTAAGGGCACCGTGCTCATAACTATACACAGGTACAGCTTCATTATCAACAGAATAGATGTCAACCTTAAGTGTGGAAGGTGAAATATAAGTTCCGTCAAGACCGGCCGCAACCTTGATATTAAGTTCGCTTTCATTGACAAGTTTATTCAGTACATCATTACCCTCATCATCCTTCTCCGTAATGGCATAACCCATTACCTGGTAGGTAGGACTTGCATTCGGATAGATGACACAGGAAATTCCCTTGCTTACTTCCTCACCGATAACACCCACAGCCTTTGCCTTCACAGCATTCTGCAGAGCCTCAAGGGTATCCGCATCAACAGAATAAGAGCCCTTAAGCACATTCTTGATGTCAGTGACAGAAAGTTCACCGCTCACAACGCCGGCAACAGCCGCATTCAAGTCATCGCGCAGATAGGAACAGGTGCTTTCATTTCCTGCCGCATCAGCAACAGACACAGTAATATAGTAATATTTACGTACATTGTTTTCGATGTTTACATTATCAATAGTACCATAAACACGCTCAAAATTATCCTTGAGCTCATCGTCAGAACTGTTCGCAGAAGCAAGGGAGAACAAAGTTGTAGCCTTGTCTTTAAAGGTACGTGTCACAACAACCGGAGTCACAGCAGAATAGTCATAGTCAGAAACATCATTCGGATTCTCAACCGGATAGAACTTCACAGTCATGGAGGTAATGTCATGGTCGTCGCTTACAGAAGCGCTCAGGCTCAAATCACGTCCAAAGATAGAAGGAGAATCGAACGTAATGGAGTTAGGCTTACTGAGAACCACAACAGGAGCAGAGTTATCAATGTCAAAGGTACGGGAAGCCGTTGTAACATGATCCGCCTTATCCTTGATAGTCACAGTCACTTCGTAAGTGCCGTCCGTAAGACCTTCCGCCCTTATAACGGAGCGGGAATCAGAGTCATCGTCAGAAGGCAGGGTCTGGAACGTACATGACCAGTTTGAAGATGAAATATCCACATTGTTGAACGTATAGGCATCCTGAGTGGAAATATTGACAAGAGAAAGAGTTATAGAAGCAATACCCTTATCATCATGACAGGTACCCGTCATAGTGATTTCGCCACGGTGCACAGTAGACGGCGCCGGACTGGTGATAGTCACCTCAGGAGCCTGTGTATCGACTTTAGGGCCCAACCCAATCTGGCAAGAAACAACAGCACCAAAAAGCAGTGCCAAAACCGCAAGTAAAGATATACTCTTAATATTCTTCATATACTTGTCTCCTTCTGCAAGCTCTAACTCACAATTGGCCAAAACCAAAAATAAACTCTCACAGGCCCTCCGCAGCGAAGGTCCTTATAAATTTAAACTATCTTAATTTATCAAAAAACGTAGCTCAACTAGTAAAACACGGTTCACACCATATTCTATTTTACTACATTTTTTTTAAAATACAACTCTATTTTTTCCATTATCGGCTAAATTCCACAAAACTTCACCCCTGCGCCACACCAAGCCCACAAGATTTCAGGAAACAAATGTGAATGCAATGTTACGATTTTAAAATTCCTCTTGTGAATCTTTGAAAGTCAGCTTTTGCTCAAGCGAGCGGAGATTTTTTAAATGGTTTTAGAAGAAGCTTTCACTTTTTATAAGAAACAAACATTGAAACGGCAGGTTTAATGCCGTCACGAATCATATTTGCCGGATGCTGAACAACACCGCCGTTGGCTTCAACACCAACAAAGAGTACACCGCCGCTGGACTAAGGGTTTTAGTACTGCGGCGGTGTTTTATCCTATCACTTTTTTGAATGTCAGAATGCAGTAAGGACTGCTCCCGAAGGAGCAGATACCCATGATTCAATTACAACTTACTTCATCTGGGCGGTTTCGATGTAGCCACTGGCGCCAGATTTTATAGGATAACCAAGAATTGGATTCTTTGAACCATTACCCCAAACGTGACCACCGGTTTTATAACCTGTGTTACCTGATCCAGGATTATTAGGATTAGAGTTGAAAACCTCTTTATAGTCTAATTTTGTTTCTCCCAGATTGCTATCAGATGGTTCCTGTCCATCTGTTGTTGACCAGGTAATTGTTCCTGTAGAATCCTTCCATACACCAATATTTATATGGTCTTCAGTAACCCTGCTTTCTGTAGGAATTACACTAACTTCCCAATTACCTGTAAAACAATCAAGGGCATCAACGCTTTCAAGTGTTTCTGCACTGGCAATAGAAGTTGTTCCTGCCCAATGAGCTGTCTTAGGGTGTGCACAGCTTCCTGCATAATAACTGATGTATGGAATTGGATTTCCAGAATCATCCAAAGCTACATCAATATTAAGTTCTGTACCAATAAGACCATAAGAATCCACGAGACAAGTTTTTTTGCTGCTAGGATTTGTGAAGTTTGGTATATAAGCATACCAGACATCACAGTTCAATCCGTCATATCCAGTAATGTGAACGCTGTAATGTCTGTCCTCGCCTGTTCCCTCTTTTATAACAGCAAGTTTACAGTATTCTCCAATATTTGAATCAAAGATCGGAACCGGAGTAGACCATTCTGTATCGCTTTGCTTATATTCTTCAACATTTATTGACTTTGGAGTCAGATTATAAGAATATAACAACTGATTGTTATAAGCATCCCACCAGACTGCCACTACAGCATCATCATTGGTTCCTCCGTTAGGAATTGCGGCTATGCTTACATACTGGCCTGCATATACAGCAGCTCCACCTGTAGTTACAACCTTTGCCTCTATTGTATCTCCACTGGTGTTATAAACACGGGAAGTTTGTCCTGCAAGCAAGGAGTTGTGTACTGTACGATACTTTGAGTAAGGCTTATCTTCACCAAGAACTTTATCTCCAGCTTCTGAACTACCTCCATAGTAATCTCCAAAGAATGAAGCTGTTTTATCTGCAGCGCTTAAATTCTTCCACGTTGCATCTTTAGTTGATTTGATATTTCCCCACTTAAAACGAATCTCATCATTTATCGCATCATAATAGGCAAGATATACAGTAGTTGAAGCACTAGTGGCAGATCCTGTGGCAAGAGAAGGAGAACGAATTCTTTCTTTATCAAAGTTTCGGAATCCTTCATAGGTAGTTCCATTCAATGAATAATCATATTGTCCGATAAGTTCCAGTCGCAAATTATTAGTTGCTGTATTGTATCCTCCTGCGTGTCTATCGGCATATCCCCAACGGCTAGTCATTATTTTTAACTGGTCAGCTTTTGTTTCATTAATATCACCACCAGCAGCAGTTCCGTAGGAATTACCCAAAGAATCATAAGTCATTGCGACACTAGTCCAATAGTCAAAACCACCTATAAAGTTATCATAAGAGTAACTTGAACCGCTAGGCATACTGTAATACAAGGCACCATTTACAAAAGCAAAACCAACATCATGATTAACAGGGTTTATTGCCATTACAGGCTGAGAAGTAACGCCACTTATTGGTACAACCGCAGTAGGATTAACATCCCATACATCCAGTACCACATCATCAGTCAGCAGGTTATTGTTATCACCATTCGGCTGGCGGTTGTAGAAGTTCAAGAAGATGGATTCATTACCTGCAGGCCCGATTTCAGAATCGTCAGGTAGAGTTTCTGCTGTGTAAACCATACCATAGGCATCATTGGTGTTCTTGTTATTCAGGGCAATTACTGTACCCACGGCATGATTGTATTCTCCAGAACTTAAGCTGCTTACATCTACAGTAGCCTCAGCCGCTCCGGTATTATCCAGGTTAAAGCCTGCCAGCTTAATTGTCTCGCTGTCCCGCACGGGGTAGTGGCCCTTTGCTGTGCGGTTATACACAGAAGGATTGGTCTTTTTGAGGGAGCTCAGCGAAGTTGTCACACCTGTGACATACGGAACAACGTCCATCTGGTAGTATGGCTTGTAGGTGTATGAGTAGGTGTACACATCGTCGGCATTGGCAGTTTCGCTCCTGGTGATTGAGGCCGGGTCAAGAGGAACAACAGTGGCGGTTCCGGCAGTCTTGGCAAGTGCGGCTGTTTTGTAGTAGTCACCTGCGGTGGCCTGCTCGGCTTTTGCATACATTGTCCCTGTTACATCTGCTGTAGATGCAGTATTTCCGGAAGAGTCAATTGAAATTACACGTGCACGGAGATCTGTACCAACGGCATTTGTAATCTTAGCTGTATCAATCATCAATGTCCACTTTACCAAGTGGCCAAGCTGACCAAAGCTAACCGGCTCAACCTTAAAGCCCCAGTTCTTGGTTGACATCTTGTCGCCAACCTCTGTCCAGTTTCCAACACCATTTGTCACGGTATATTTGGCACCCTGCACGTACTCCTTTGAAGAGAGAGTAAGTTTTCCTGCTGAGTCGCCGCCATAGTTAGCATCATCCGTGGTCAGGTAGTCTGTAAAGGTAAAGTTGTCAAACTGCACCCAAAGAGAACTGATCATCGTATTGTCATAAGCATAGCCGCTTATCACAATCTTACCCGAGACCTTTGGATCCGCGTCAAACTGAGCCTTGCTTGTATCGTAACCAGTGGCATTCTTCCAGTCGGCTTCAAGTTCAATGTGACCGTTGTCAAGACTTCCACCGTACAGGCTGTTGTTTCCAGCTCCCCTGCCATTCCAGAAGAACGGTGAGCGGGCAACCACAGGGGCTTCACCGTCAACCATATCATAGGTAAAGTCAGGTACGGTAACTAGACACCAGTTGCTGTCTGTTCCGGGTGTAGTCTCTTCCGTGCTGTCCCAGAAGGTGAATGTAAGAGGTTTGCTCTCACCGTCACTTGTGGCGTTGGAAGGAACCTTGTCACCGGCATAACTGGTACCAAGAATCTGATTGTTGCTTACAGTATAGAGCCTATACACATTTTCTGCTGACTCAAGCTGCTCGGTAACCATAGTCTGCACAGCAGTTTCCGCAGTACCGGCGCTAATCCATGCGTCTGAGTCTGCCCTGGCTATTGCAGAGGTACTCTGACCACGTTTGAGCGACATATAAATATCGCCGTTACCGCCAGTGAATTCTGGAAGAACCCCAAGTGTGTTTTTAATTGTAAACGCAGTTGTTGTTCTTGAATATGCACCGCCGGCTGTATTAAGAGTCAGCTTATCCTTGGCCTCTCCGTCATTGTTCACAATGTCGTACTGAACGAATTCATTTTCAGTGAACTTACCGGAGCGGTCAAGATCAGTTGCAAAGTATACCTTTGCAAGGCGTGGAGCATTGTTCTGGATTGTAGCTTCATAGCTCACAGATGCCACATTGTTCGAGTTGTCGAATGCAAAGACCACCACTTCAACGGGACCGTCAGGCATGTAATTGGAGTAAAGGGTTGCATCCCAAGACCATGTTGAACCTGACTTGTTGATTGATTCCGGCATACCGTCGCCGTCATCATTTGCCATGGAGTACTGGCCGTTTGACCAAGAGACATTTTCTGAAGAAGTGTTGTCCACAACCTGAGCATATGCAAAGAAAGCTCCGTTTGAATCATCATTGGTCAGACTTGGTGTAAATGACACCTGTGCACCGGAGATTTCTGTAATTGTACGCCACAAACCGCCTACATATATAAGACCTCTGTTGCGTATATGAGCATTGCCGCTTATGTCAGAAGGCGTAGCCGCAGTGAACGTTCCTTCAGAGGCAGTTCCGCTCACA
This sequence comes from uncultured Treponema sp., assembly GCA_946538875.1. The sequence continues at coordinate 4,681 of CAMNHD010000025.1, read as the reverse complement.
ATTTTACCGTAAATCCTATGGTCGGCAATAATTTTAGACTGCATATTCTCGGTGTTGACGCGGCTGCTTGTCAAAGAATTTGACTCAGTGTAATTTGCAGTACTGTCATGGTCAGGGTCAAAGGCAATTCTTGGGTCGTAGATACGGTCCTTGTTTGCCTCAGACTTTCTTATAAAGTAGAAGACAGCCATATCAAAGCCGGAATCTTCATCCTTTACATCTCCACCAAGGCTAAAGCGGCTGTTGCTGTTGGCCACAATGCCGGTACCCGCAGTAAGGTCCTCATTATTACCCTTGAGTGAAAGAATCTCAGGCTCCTGGTTATCTATCTTGAGATACCAAGTCTGAGAGCCTGGTGAATGAGTTTCACTGGCATCGTAAACCTGGAGCTTGTAAGACACAGAGCCCGTGGTTTCGGTCACCGGGATAAAGAAGCGCAGACCGTTGGTAATTGTATTTGCCGTCACGTTGGCAGTAATATCAGAATCCACATTATTCAGGGTCTGAACAACTGAGTAACCGTTCGGGTTGGTATCACTGCGTGCGCCTGCGGTGATATTGGAATCATCGCTTACATCCATCACAAGATACCATTTTCCTGTGATATACATATCCGCAGTGTAAGTCTTGGTGGCGGAAGGTGCAGTTGTTCCAAAAGTAGGAGTACCGTCATATTGATACAATGATGGAGAAGTGATGCTTGGAGCATCGCGGTCCACCATAATGGCAACAGGATCCGTCCATCCGCCAACCTTACCGTTGTTGTCAACAGAGCAGGCCCGGAGGTGTATCAGGCGCAGGTTCCTTTTATCTGCACTATAAAAGAGGCTGTCCGTTGAATTGAATTCATTGGAACTGTTCAACGACATACGCCAGCTGGTTGTTCCAGATTCAACTTCGATACCCCACCACTTGTTTCTTTCAGCAGTTTCACTGCCCATAGTCCAACCGGAAGTGATTCCTGCCTGAGCAGCAGTCTTGACAATGTAGTTCTTCTTTCCATTATTAGAAAGATTATAGGCATCTCCACTTGATGCACTGTAGTCATCAAAAGTACCGTCACCATCCCAGTCAATCTGGTAGTAGACTTTTGAGACACTTACGTTATCTTCAGCAGTTCCGGTAGCACGGATTGTTCCACCCATCGTGGCATAAGTAGCACCGTTGTAATCTGAGCTTGACGGATAAGTAAGCACGGTCTTAGGCTTGTCGCCGTCGCGGTTATACTTAAGAGTCCAATCACGGATCAATGTAACATTTCCAACAACGTCCACAACCTTAAAGTAGACTGGAATTATGTACACATTATTTGCCGAGTCTGTTGAATAAGTATCTGAACACTTGTGCACAAGACTCTTTCTAAGAGTCTCCGCATCCCCTGATTCAGAACCGTTAAAATCAAATGCCCACTGACGCACACTCTTGTTTGCCGCAAGAGTATTATCCCAAGAGTCAAGGGCAATAATCTGCTCATCAGTCATATCCCGCTGTGCTGCAGTCGGAATCAGCCAGTAGAGTCCACCATCAGCAATCCCTGCCGCACCAATATCAGATGCAGAGCCGGAAATTGTCACGCCGGAAGTAACTTCATCCGTAGAAAGCGGACTGTATACAGTAATTTCCGGAGCACCGTTATCCACAGTAAATGAGTTGGAACCGTTATAATAAAGTCCGCACCGGTCATAAACGGTTACAGTGGCATTCATTGTACCGCTTGCTATCTGGTCAGAATAAAGTGTGACAGTCGGCAGAACCCATTCTGTGTCAACTTCGCTCGCTGTAGCAGTAAATGTACCGGCCACTGTGTAGGAATTTGTGTTCGTTCCAATAGTATTGGCTGTTGCATAGGAAGCCACCACATTCTGCTCGGCATCAGTAAGCACCAATGTCATTCCGGCAATACCGCTGGCATCCTTTGCGCTCAACTTAAACTGTGCATACTTGCCAGTCTTACCGCCCACAATTGTAGATGTGCTCGGCTGGTTCCACGTAGCGGCATCCCAGCCGGAATCAGTGGCGGAGTAAGCCATTAAAGTGCCGTTGTAAGTAGGAGACTTACTGTCTGAAAGATAAGTGACGGCCGCATTGTTGTCAGTTTTGGTTCCACTCATAAACTGAATCTTAGGATTGTTCAGGTAAACACCTGCCGAAGTTGCCTGGGCACTGGTCTTGAATGAAGTGCCAGCATTATCAGTTATATAGAAGAAAATCTGCTTTGCTCCGTCATTAATATTGTACGGAGTAAACGTCCAGTCGCCACTTGACTTGTCGAATACAGTCACATCGTATGCAGAGTATGCAGTTCCATTGACTGTAACAGAATGAGACACGGTGTAATAAGTCTTTCCGGCAGGAACTGTTATGGTTGTCATGGCTTCTTTACCGGAAGCATCCAGTCCCAGCACAGCAACAGTTGTATCACTAGCCGCAGTCCTTAGATCCGGGAGACTCTCCAAAGCCTTTGACGCAGCGGCAAATCCACTTACAATAGCCGTGCTGGTAGAGTCATCATCCTTTACATTTCCGTTGATCTCGGAATTGTTTCCGTACATAAGAGTTGCACCGTCTCCAGAGATTCTTGTGATATTAACCTCCGGACGGTCGGTGTTCTTGTCCACAACATACTTGATGTAACCCGGGGTAGTCCCGTTTGCCTGAGAAATAGAATTCAACTTTACGCTGCAGTTACCCGCCTCATCGTAAGCCACAGGGAGCAGGTAGACATTGGCAGTACCTGTTGTCTCGGCAGCAAATGAAGAGAAGTTGAATCCCTGATTACTTTGAGTCAGGTTAAAGTTATAGATTGAAGAAACAGATGCACCGTAATCAGTATAGACGTTGTCTGTACCTGATTCAGAGCTGATCCGCCTGAACAGCCGCCACTTTGAGGTATCTGTTGTATTGTCAACATCGCTTTCTGCAATTGCAGTCGGAACAGAAGTGCCGGTGTAATAGTACAATGCAATGGAAGACGGAGCATTTGCTTCCTTGACCTTTCCAGTAATTTCGTAGATACCGTTAAGAGTTGTAGCATTTGGTGAAGTAATCTCAACCACAGGCTCAGTCACGTCAACCTGAAGACTTGTAACCTTGGAAGTTGAGCTCAAGCCGGCATTGTCATACACGGTTGCATAGACTCCGACGTTTTCCTCAAGGTCTGCATCCTCCATCCAGGATTCTTCTCCGTCATAATCCAGGGTAAGAGTCCAAGTCGCATTATTACCGTTCGGTACAGTCACGATATGCCCATAATCGCTTGAGATAACTTCGTCATTTTCATCATGCGCACCGATTACAAAACCCTGGCTTTCTTGACCAATCACCACTTTTACATAGCTTATTCCAGAGCGGTCATCACTTGCTGTACCTGTAATGGTTATCACATTCCGACCATTTGTAAGGCGTATGCTTGAATCGTCTGCCTGAACAGTCGGAGCCTGAAGGTCAACATTGAGTGAGTAATAGGCGATTGGATCATATGTCTTTGAATACAGATTTGGGGTCTGCTCTTGTTTAGCCTGAATGTCTGCATAGTACTCAGTCAAATCGTCAAGTCTTGCATTGCCACAGTTATCCACCGCAACAAGGCGCAGATAATTGCTTCCTGCTTCAAAGCCTGACAATATGGTCTCATAATAAATGTAGTCTTCAATTGTCTTGGTAGTCCAGGCTGTGCCGGTTGAATTCAAGACATCAATTCCGGTAAGAACCTTTGTCGGCTTGGACTGACCATTTGTATCAATATATGTGCTTGCGTTGGATGCGGCAAAGTAACCGTCTGCCTCTGTCAGATAGTTGCTTGCATCCATCGCCGTGGAAGAGTCCGCTAAGTGGAGCACCTGGTAATAGATAAGGTTTATGCCGCTGCCCTCTTCTGTAAAGCCACCGCGCACCTTCAGTGTTGTGGCGCTGCCATAAGTACCAGGAGAATATTTTCCACCCGCACCTTCATTGTAATCGCCAATCTTGAATATCTGATCCTTGCTCTTTTTGTTCAGGTAGTGAACACCAACCGGAGCAACATTGTCAAAATTCAAGACAATCTCCACAGGAGTTTCCACCGTATTTTCTGCGGTATCATTTGCACTTACCGTAAGTTTGGCATAAGCACAGGCAGAAGCCCAGTTTACGTTCAAGTCTTCAAAAGTCCATGTTCCGTCTGTTGAAGAACCTGTGAGCTTGTATGTATCTCCCTGGGACACATCAGAAGAATTGTATCCCTGGAGTGTATAAACCGTAGAGCCTACTGACTGCTTATCCGCAGTGACACCGCTGATTGTAAGGGCATTTGTGCTGTTCATATAGTAGACAGATGCGTTTTTTTGGAACACAGATGTTCCACTAAGAGTGATTTTGCTCAAGGTAGGCTTGTCTTTATCAAGGGTCAGCGAGAAGGCCTTCTGTGCATCTCCATTACCAGCATTATCTTTGACTGTGACGTTTACAGTTCCGCTGGCGGTAAATGCATTGGCGGCAAATTCCGCTTTCCATGAAGCATAGTCAGATGCATTTGCTGCTGTGTACGTTTCCCAGTTAGTAATTGCCTTATAGGCTTCTTTTGTTGCAGCGGATGTTACAGAATATTTCACAACCGGACTCAGAGCCGTGGTTGTACTTCCTGATACGAGAGCAAAGCTTGTGTCATCGGAAAGACCACTTGCAGAATCGCTCAGGCTTCCGT
>CAMNHD010000024.1 GCA_946538875.1 uncultured Treponema sp. | reverse complement strand
CATTCTTATCTCCGACTTGATACGCTCCGGCAGATCAATATTCTTTGCCATTCCGGTTTCCCAACTGCCCATGTAATACATCGCAGCCTTCCCGCTTAGGAAGAGACTCTGTGCAGTACCATAGTCGTCAGAAACAAAATTATTCTGGAAAAGTTTGTGTTTTGCAGATTTTACAAATAATTCAACAGCCTGTCTGAACAAGGGATGAGTAAAGTCAGCACTTTGAAACGCATTGCTGAGGATTGTCTTGTATTCATCACCGGCAAGGGCCAGCAACAGATCTGAAATGTACATTGCAAGCGGCCACCCGTCACCGCCGTCCAGAGCCACAGGTATCACACCCTTTATGTTTGTCTGATCCGCAAGTGCAAGCAGCTCCTCGTAAGTGCGTGGCAGTTCCCAACGGTAATCGGTGAACATTCCTTCATTGTAATAAAAAACAGCAACATCTGTATTCCGTGGCAGCCCGTAAAGTGCTCCGCCATTCTTAAAGCTTTCCAATGATCCGGGCTTGAATCCGTAATCGCGGAATTCCATTTCGTTCAGTTCTGCCAGAATCCCGGAATCCATTGCATCATGTAAAAAAGCCTTTTCACCCCATACGCTGACGATATCGGGAAGTGTCTCCATACAGTAAGCCTTGAATTTTATCTTGTAGGCTTCTTCGTCCAATGCCTCAAGTTCAATCTTTACACCCGGATTCTGCTGCATGTAACGGTCTATAATCGTCTGTTCTACAAGTCCCTGGCCATTGCGTCTGTCTGGAAGATTGGAAAAGATTTTTAATATTATCGGATCCAAGTCAGTCTTTTTGGTGCAGGCAGAAAAAGCCAACAATATAATAGAAAGAAAAATCAGTTTTTTCATGCCGGCACCTCCAGACTTTTGTTCAATGCATTCAATTATATGCAGGTGTAATCTCGTTTCCGTCCTCATCCCAGAATGCTATGTTCTGAATCCAGACCTTTGTTCCGTAATCATTCAAGTCGCGGACTCCACCAAGCATAAAGAGCATTTCAGTCTTTGATTTTCCAAAAGGAACATCCACACTGTACTCCTTAAAGTTAGGGGTTAGATCCAGTTCATTTTTCATAGTGGAGTCAATGTTAAAGTAAATTGTTCCGTAACCAGAAGCCTTTGCTTCAAGAGTAATTTTCTTTACCTTTGTGAGGTTGAATGTTGCCCCGTTTGAAATACCGTTGTTGTAACAGCCAAATGCGCCGCCCCACCAACCAACTCCGCCTACAGTAATACATCCACTGACATAATCAATGTCGAAGGTATTTTCGTGGGCACCCCACTCATTCTGCCAAATCTGAATTCCACAGCCACCAAATGTCTTGAACAAAACGCTCTTTTGACCAGGCACCTGGCTGTACACCGGCGGAGTCTGTGCATAAGACGTCTGCTTTTTGGATGATGCACATCCGGTAATAAGTTCGGCAAAAGCAAGAGTAGCAAGCAATGCAAATACAATTCTCTTCATATTAAAACCTCCTAATTAAAGCGGCACCAATAAAACTTTACAGTACGCGCATTTCCTTCAGTCTTTATTCTGATTGTGTGCTGTCCATTTTTTAGCGTTACCGGAACAGTCACTGTCTTCCATTTTTCACCTGTTGCCTCAAGTTCTGCACTGTAAACAGATTCACCGTCACACAGTACTGTAAAAATCTGCGGCTTGTCACTTAATATCCTCAGTTCAAGTGAATATGTTTTATCTTCACTGAATTCAATCTGATAATCTGCAAAGCGGCGGTTGGAAAAATTACCAAGCATCAGCGGAAACGCTTCGTCGGACTCTCGGGCATCTTCATCCGCAACATCAATTCCAATGCATGTGTTAAAGCGCACACCGTCCTCAGGTTTTTCGCCGACAGTCATATTGTAATTGCTTGAAGCAACATATTCAGATGCGGCTATTTTATCCCCCGGCTTATACCAGACAGATTTGTCGCATGTGGACATATTCAGATAAACCTTTCCGAGCGGAGTAAGACTTCCGTCGCTCTTGAACTGGGTGAACACCGAATTGAACGGAACTGTATCAACAGCTGCATGTGACATAAACCATGCGTAACCGGCAACATTTGGATCATTGTCCATTGCCTCGACTTTTTGTGTCATAGAGGACATCTGCTCGGCGGCACTCTTGTGCGGCGTCTGGTTCTGATCCTGGTCCCATGCGCAGAACTCAGTAAGCAGAACCTTCTTATTATACATCTGTGAATACTTGTCGCAGAACCACATCACTGCGCTTGGGTAATCCATGTAACTGTGCAGAACAAGGTAGTCAAAGCGTGGCGCGCGGCGGTTCTTCTTTTTATAAGCTTTGATAAAAGCATTCATCCATTCTTCCGGAGCACCGTAAATCTTACCGTCCGAGAGTTTTTCAAAGCCCCATGTCAGGGCCGGGGAAGCAAGTTCAATATTGAATTCCTTAGCAAGAGCCTCAAGCTTTGGCCAAAGTTTTGCCGCTTCCGCTGGCGTAAGATCACAGCCACCATACTGATTTTTCATCATCGGTTCGTTGAATCCCAAAAGAACTTTTACCTCTGAATGGGTTGACAGATATGCCCTTGCAACAGAAACCATTGCCTCAAAATCTTTTCCCGCACCCCATACCATCGGCATGAACTCCATTTTTGAAGCGGGGGCTTCCTGCGGTGACTGTGCCCAGTTGTAACACCAGGTCACTTTGCTAGTGTCCATCACGGCAACTTCCTGTGGAGTAAAAAAGTTGTAGCACATTCCGCGCTTGTTTCTTTCCTGACCATAAAGTGAAAAGGAAGCCAGTAATAAAAAGACTAAAACTGTAAGGGGCAAAATTCTTTGCTTCATAGTTCCTCCTGCTATTTTAAGTATTACATGGAAACCATTGTCCCGCTAGGGGTATAAATTTTAAAAAGGTGTAATATTTTATGGTGCAATATCTTTAGTTTTGGTGTTTTATTTTTAGATTTTTTATATTTTTACATACCAATTCTTTAGAATTAGCACCTAAAAGGGATAATTTCTGCCTAAATTAATATACGAATAAAGACATGTAAAAAAAAAAGCCGGAAATACAGGAAACAATCCTGCAAATCCGGCACTTCCAGGGTCTATAAGGTTTTGGTGAAAACCAGAACTTTCAGACCTCTGTCATAATTATTCAACATCATAAACACCCATTTCAAAGAATGAATGTCCCCACACAGTTCCGCGTTTGTTACCGGTAAAGCGTATATACCGTGCAGTCTGAACAGGATTGAAACTCAGCAGCTGGAACTCCTCGTAAGAAGAAGTCTCAACACTTGCTACCGTCTCCCATTCTTCACCGTCATCAGAAATTGCAATTTCGTAATCACTTGAGTAAGCCCCTTCCCACTTGAAAGCAATCCTATTGAAGTTCTTTGCAGAGCTTAAATCAATGGTAAGAACCTGAGGGTCACTCTGAGCAGATTCCCAGCGGGAGTTTAAGTCTCCGTCGAATGCCAACGCCGCTGTACCGCTTGTCGATGTATAAGTGGCACCTGAAGCAATATTTGTATTTGCGGTGAAATATGCTGCATTAATATCGGTAGTCTTGATGAACGGAACATTCAATGTCAGCTTGAATGCCGCAAGTCCGTTCTCCACAGAAGCAATCGCCTCTTTAAGCTGAACCTTGTCACCAGATCCCGATGCAGACTCTGCAGTGGTCAGGACATTTGCCAATGTGTCGGCCGCTGACTGAGGATACTGGTTGCTGCCGTCGCCGATATGAGCAGAAGCCAGGAATCCTCTCGCAGCTGCAATTTTATCCGTAAGCAGAGTCTCAAAATATTCGACAGAATACTCGCGCTCCACAAAGAACACATTGTCAAGATAATAAGACTCTTCCACACCGGTTTCATCAGGAACAAACATCATGTTCACCAACGGGCCACCACTTGAAATCATAGAATCCCGGTAAACAGCAGAGAAATTGAATTCCACACTGTACCAGTAATTATCATCCCTTGTAATTACCGCAGGAACTTCCACAGTGTACTTGCCGGAGTCATCTTTTACCGCCACAGTCCTTGACAATGGATCAAACCTGAACAGGTAAGGGCCAACTCCGTCATCGCCATACTTCATAAATCCGACGATTACAGGCTTTGAAGTAAGCAGTGAAAGATGCGCCGCCATGTAATTTCCTTCTGCCGCATTCATTCCAACTATATCAGAGAAAGTGATTAGACTTGGAGCAGACAAAACCAGCTTCTTTACATTCCTTCCATCAACTGTTGCGACTGTAGTAAGTGTTTTTCCGTCTTCCTGTCCAGACGGCGCAATGTTAGTGTATCCACCATAGCTCCAGCCATTTGCACCCCAGGCCGTAGACTTGTTGTCGTTCGTGGTGACACTGTTGTCAGATGAATAGATGACTGACTTTACCTGACCGGCAGCAAGAGTTTCTGCAGAGCGCAGTTCAATCGGCTCGCATGCCGCAGTCTTTTTTTCAATATCAAGCAATGCATTGTTTATTGCAGTCTGGCTCGTTCCGGAAAGAGCACTGTCAGCTGCACTAATAGAGGCCGCAAGTTCATCCACAGAATCTTTCAGATATTTTCCTGCCTGAGTAACATCATCTGTAATCTCTGCGGCACTAATAGAACCATACTTTGTCTGTGCAGTCTCCAAGGCAGCCTCAAGACGTGCCTTGTCCAACACAACACTGAACTCGTAGTAGCCGGCGACACCGCCCTGGGCAGAAACAGCCTTGAGTTTTACCGTTTCGGGACTATCGCCAAGTGTAACAATTCCTTCCTCGCTGACACCTGCATTTCCTTGCTCAACGGAATATGTAATCAAATCCCTGTAAGTGGCATTTTCAGGTGTGACCTTAAGAGAAATATTCTGTTTGCTGAGCGCAAAGAATTCTGCTGTGTCTCCTTCAGCAGGTAAAGAAATCTCAACTGCCTCAATCGGCACGTAAACCATTAGCTCAAACGCACCAGACACAGCGCTTTCATCCGCTGCAGTGGCAGTAAGTTTCACAGTACCTTCGGCAAGTCCCGTCACCACGCCTTCATCATTCACAGCAGCAATTGTTTCGTCACTTACTGTCCAGACAACATTTTTGTTTGTTGCGTTATCAGGAAGCACAGTAACAGATGCAGTCACGGAATTGACATCGCCTACCGCAACACCGAAATTTTCATCATATTTTTCATCGGCAACAGTAACTTCTATGCTGGCAACCGGACGGCGGATTTCTACAGTCACGGAAGAAGTTTTTTCTGTCCATGTGTCGTCATCGCCAAGATCTTCATTCTTTACAGTAACAGCTGTAACAGTCACTGAACCTGTAAGGTCGCTGTCATTTATGGTCAGTATTCCGTTTTCGTCAATCTGAGCAAGCTCCTCGTTGTCAACAGAATAGCTCACTGTCTGGTTTGAAGCGTTTACCGGCTCAAACTCAGCATCAATTCTTACCTGACTTCCAATGAATGCCCATTCCTTTTCAACGGAAATACTCATATCCTCAAGCGGAATCGGAGACTCTGAAACATACAGTTCCACTTGTGCAGTGGAGCCTTTGTCGCAGCTTCTTGCGGTAATCACAACAGGTTCATCTTCTGCAGTCGCCGCAAGAATTGTAGCAAGACCGTCGCTGTTAATCGTAACCTTTGACTCGTCGCTTGACTCCCATATTATTTCCGTATCGGTTGTATCTTCGGGAAGAATAGTAGCGGTAAACTGCTCTTCGCGGCCCACAAAACTTGCAGCCTTTCCGCTGATTGAAAGTGAAGTTGAGCGGACAACAGTCTCCCTTACAAACACTTTGTATACAGCGGCAATCTCTGAACCGTCCTGGGCAAGAGCCTTAATCTCCACCCCATCGTCATTTCCCTCTTCATCAAGGGAAGAAGCAACTCCGCTTACCACACCTTCCGCATCCACAGTTGCAAGATTCTCGTCCGATGAGGTCCAAACCAATGTCTTGTCGTCAGCATTCTCCGGCAGAACCTGAGCTTCGAGAGCTAGAGTTCCTCCCACCGCAACAAATCTTCCTTCCGGGCCGTCAATGCTTACAGAAGAAACCTTTACCGGTTCCGGGTGCTTGCATCCAAAAAACACAGCGGGAATCAGAGAGACTAACGCAACAATTAATTGTTTTTGTTTAAACTTCTTCATATAATACCTCCGAATTTTCTATTTGCTGATTAAGTAGCATTGTCAATCTTTTTTATAGCACAGCCAGGCAATGCTTACATTCTTAGCTTTTCCACTGCTTGAAATCTTGAGGTCCTGTTTTCCGGCCTTCAGCTGAACGGGAATGCTGTAGGAATTCCAGCCCCCGTTTGTCGACTTCAAGGTATAATTTTTTCCGTTTACAGAAATTGTCTGCTCAGCATCCGAAAGGTAACGGATTATCAGTGAATACTTTCCCTCAGTTGCAGGTGCAATCTTATAAGTGGCAAATGCGCCGTTGGTAAACTTGCTCATCATAAGCTGAATGGTCTGATAAGAGCGCGGATCATTTGAAAAGTCAAATTTAAGCGGAGTGTTATAACGGTTTGCATCGCTTGAATCTTTGCCGATTGACATATTGTAGTTGCTTGAGCTTATGTACGAGACAGCCGGAATTCCTTCTCCTGCTGCAAATGCCTTGTCCTTGTCGTTTGCAGAAAGATATGTGTAAATCAGACCGCAAAGAGAAAGGGAAGTTTTGTTTGATTCAAACAATGAATTCCATGGACGCTTGCCAACATCGCCGTCAGCTTTAAACCATGCGTATGCCTCAATAGCATCGTCATGATCCATTGCCTCTATTTTCTGTGAAAGTTTTTCTGCCTGCCAGAGTTCATCAATTGTCTGACCTTCATCCCACCATGCACAGAATTCTGTGAGAAGGATTTTCTTTCCATACATTTTATAATACTTGTTGCAATAACTAAGGACAGCAGATGGCCATGCCATGTAAGAATGCAGCGCAATAAAATCCATTCTAGGTTCTCTTCCGCCGTTGCGTGACTTATATTCATTTATAAACGCATTGAGCCAGTCTTCCGGATTACCATAGACTTTACCGTCAGAAAGTGTGGCACCGCTGTATGTCATTGCAGGGGAAACCAGGTACAAGTTGTAATCCTGCGCAATTGTTTCGAGCTTGGGCCAGATTTCTGCAACCTGTGAAGGGAGCATATAACATCCGCCTTCATTTGTTCCCATGTTCGGCTCATTTACACCAAGAAGGTATTTTACAGAAGGGTTCGTGTTAAGATATTCCCTTACAGCCGCAACATCGGAATCACTCGGAGCACCCCAGAACATCGGCATATAGGCAAGACCACCACTTTTACCGATAGAGGCATTCCCCGGAGTTTTTCCCCAGTTGTAAGCCCAGCTGACATAACCGTCTTTCAGAAGGTTTATCTGCGTTGTAGAAAGATTGTTATAGCACACGCCTCTTTTTGAATTAAAGCCTTTGCGGTTGAATTCCTTAAACTCAGGAACAAAAGTTTTATCATATACAGTTGCCGAATTTGGATCCTTACTGTTGCCGGATCCATTATCTCCGCCATTTGAAGAAAACAGCAACTGACAAGAATTAAAAAGTGCGAACATTGCCAGACCGGCAAAAACTGCAATACCCTTAGTCCATCTGACCATAATAATAACCTCCTGAAAAAAGGCACCCCATACCTGTAATTATGGGATGCCACGCAAAACTCTCATTTAAACTTTTTTTAATTCTGTGTATTCAGAGTCAAAATCACTTCCTTTCCGTCCGCATCCCAGAAGGCAATATCCGTAATTTTAACTTTTGTTCCCTTGTCATTACCTGAGCCGGACATTGCAAACAATCTTTCCACATGCTCAGATCTATTTATCTTTTCTGCAGGAATAGTAATATTGTGGACACCTTCTTTTAGTTCTTCAGCACTAAAGGTAGTCTTATTGGTATCATTATCAATTTCTCCAATTGGATCACCAACACGGAAAAACAGTTCAGTTAAATCGTTGTCCGGAATAAATGTGAAAGTCAGATGATCCACATTAGACAAATCGTAAGATGCACCTATAAATTCACTTTCATCCCGCTTAAACGTTCCCAGTGCCATGCCCCACCAGTTCCATCCGTCTCTTGAAGTACCTATGGTCAGTATATCACTTTCAAAATCGAATTCACAGGATCCTTCCCATATCTGCTGACTTATTCCCTTTATATTATGCCAGTCCAACAATTTATCATCCGGCAGAACATCCACAGGGGGCTCTTCTATCTGATGCATGGTAAGCTCAAGCTCATTACCCCATTCATCATAAAAAATAAGATCAGTAAATTTTATCCTTACACCAATGTCTTTACCTGAACCTCCAAAGCCCAGGAGTATTACGGAATTTGAAGATTTGTTAATTTTTTTGCCGAAAATGTCTACCTTGTGAACCCCAGGACTTCTCTGTTCCTCGGAAAGCCAAACCTCGTTTGTGATTCCATTCATATAAGTAACAGAATCCCCTGCCATCAGAAACATTTTCGATATATATCTGTCCAGTTCATAGCAGAACGTTACATGCTCCACCATTGACAAATCGTAACTGGCACCCTGAATCTGAATGCCAGTGTCAGAATCAAAGGCTCCCAATGCTCCTCCCCACCAGCCATATCCATCATCCGACTTTCCTACAGTCAGGACTCCTGTATCATAATCAAATGTAAAAGAGTTCTCCCAAACCGACATTTTTTCCGTTTCCAGTACGCGGATAGTCTCCGACCAATCGGAAGAAAAACCTCTTACACCATTTGCACATCCTGCAGCAAGAAAAAGGATTGTGCTTATGATACACAGAAGTGATGGAGCGAACCTTTTCATTGAAAGCCTCCTGTCTCTGTTTCTACAAACTCCTGTCTTTATTTTGTGTTAAGGGTCAAGACAACTTCGTTACCATCAGCATCCCAGAAGGCAACGTTTCCAAAGCCGACCTTTGTTCCATTGTCATCTCCTGAACCACCGAATGTGATAAGCTGTTTAGTCGTTGAAGAAGGGTTAATCTTGTCATGCGGAATTGTAATTGTCCGGGTTCCGGCAGCCAGGTCTGCTGCAGTAAATACGGTCTTATTGTCCTCTTTGTCCTTTTCTCCAATAGGATCCCCTACCAGCAAATACATTGTGGAAATATCAGCTGAAGGATTAAATGTAAATGTCACATGGTCAACATTTGACAAATCGTAAGAGGCGCCTTCTATAAATCCGCTTCCCTCCGCGTTATAAGCTCCTACGGCTCCACCCCACCAGTTCCATCCGTCATCTGAAGTACCGATTGAAAGAACTCCGGTATCAAAATCCAAGCCAAATGAATTTGCCCACACCTGCATTCCGCAGCCTTCAAAGTTGTGCCAGAATTTGCCTGCCCCGGTCACTTTATCGTCAGGATCCTTAGCAGGATTTTTTCCAGGATCGACAATCTTATCTCCGCCTTCTCCACCATCGTCAACAGTGTTAGTTCCCTGAACACATCCAGTTGCAAGCAGAACAGCCGCACTCACAATTCCCAAAACCAAAGCATGAATCTTTTTCATATAAAGCCTCCTTAATTGCTTCATGGTCAATCCCATGTTTTTACTCTTGTGATTATATTGTCACCTTGGAATCAAGAAAAAAACAGAAGTCAGTTTTTATAAAAGGTGTATTATCTTTCATTCTTTAAATTACCTGCTATTGCTCCCAAGAGATTTTTTATTTATCATTGAACTATGCAGACAACAAATCCTTTTGACTTTTACCTGCCAAGCAACATTGAACGCTTTGACAAACAGATGCACTTTATTGCAGAGATAGACAAGATGACTTCGATTCTCCGCCAGACAATTCTCCTGGATAAATCACGCAGGGAAAACGATGCAGAGCATTCCTGGCACACCGCAGTAATGGCTCAGCTTCTGAGCGAATACAACATAGAAAAAGCCGACCCCGCAAGAGCTGCCTGCATGTTAACAATCCACGACTTAATCGAAATCTATGCAGGCGACACTTTTGCCTATGACACGGACGGCAACCAGACCAAAGCCCAGCGGGAACAAAACTCGGCAGACAAACTTTTTTCCATACTGCCCCAGGACCAGACAAAAACACTCCGCGCCCTGTGGGAAGAATTTGATTCCCGCGCCACCCCTGACAGCCGCTTTGCCGCATGCATGGATGTGCTCCAGCCCTTCTTTCACAACACGCTCACTCAGGGACACACCTGGGTCCAGCACAGAGTCCACAAATCAGCAGTCCTTAAACGCATGGACATAATCCGCACACAGATGCCAAAACTATGGCCGTGGGTTCTCGCAAACATTCAGCGGGGAATAGACAATAACTGGCTTCTGCAGGAATAACAATAAAAGCGGATTTTCATAAAAAAATCCACACACCCCTTGCATAAATATGCAGACTTAGTGTATATTGATTTCAGACAACGACGTCTGGTTTGGCATACTTATTTTGTCCACACAAAGTGAGCATGCCAAGCCAGACGTCTTTTTTTTTACCTGATTTTTTCATCGAACATTGCTTAGCAAGGGGGCATTATGAGTCAACAGAAAAGAGGCTTGTACAATCCAAAATTCGAACATGACTCCTGTGGAATTGGACTTGTTGTAAATATTGACGGACACCAGGAACGAAAGATTGTGGACAACGCTCTTTCCATAGTGGAAAAACTTGAGCACCGTGCCGGAAAAGATGCCAGCGGCGAAACTGGTGATGGTGTAGGTATTCTTGTTCAGATTAGCCACGAGTTTTTTAAGAAGGCGGCAATTAATGGCGAAATAGTTTTACAAGACGGTGAAATATCTCCTGATTTAAAGCGACTTTTCGAAGAAAAGTCGGTAGTGAGCGATAGCGAACGAAAGTACGGTATCGGCCAGTTCTTTTTCCCATCTGATGCAGAGAGCGAAAAAAAGCGTTTCGAATCCTGTGTAAAAGCAGAAGGACTTAAGTTCCTTGGCTGGCGTAAGGTTCCTGTAAACGCAGACGTGCTTGGTAAAAAGGCCCGCGACTGTATGCCTCAAATCTGGCAGGGCTTTGTTGAAAAACCTGCAGACTGCGAGAAGGGTCTTGATTTTGACCGAAAGCTTTATATTGTTAGACGTCTTTTTGAAAACGGGGCGTTGCGGGGTGTCCCCGCAGAGGGGGTAGCGGAAAACGCCGCAGGCGCTTGCAGCGAGGGGGAGACTTCCCCCTCATCACCTAAAACATACGTCTGTTCCCTCAGCAGCCGCACAATCGTTTATAAGGGAATGTTCCTTGTTCACGAACTCCGTACCTTCTATGCAGATCTTCAGTCGGCAGACTATGAATCAGCTCTTGCAATCGTTCACTCACGCTTTTCTACAAACACACAGCCAAGCTGGCAGCGTGCTCATCCAAACCGCTTCATAGCCCACAACGGTGAAATCAATACAATCCGCGGAAATGTAGACCGCATGCTGGCCCGCGAAGAAACTGTAGAATCTAAAAAACTTAATAAAGATCAGATGCAGAAAATCCTGCCTGCCGTTGATACAACCGGTTCCGACTCTGCAATGCTGGACAACACACTCGAGTTCCTTTTGATGA
>CAMNHD010000023.1 GCA_946538875.1 uncultured Treponema sp. | reverse complement strand
TTCAGAATATGCAGAATCAGATTGCCAGCATAGAAGCTACCGGTTCATCCGGAGGAAACATGGTAAGCGTTACACTTAACGGCAAGTTCGAAATCGTGGACATTCAGCTTTCGCCAATCTGTGTGGACAACCGCGACATTCCTATGCTCCAGGATTTGATTCGTTCGGCACACCATGCCGCAATGGAAGAAATCACTGAAAAAATCAAGTCACAGTTGGGACCTTCCTTTGCAGGACTTAACATCCCGGGACTTAGCTGATGAGCGGAATGAACGCACTTGACGAAATCACTGAAAGCTTTGCGCGTCTCCCGGGAATCGGGAAAAAAAGCGCAGCCCGTATTGCAAACCATTTGCTTCAGCGTGCAGATCCCATATTCATGGAACACTTTGCACAGCAGATAGCAACTCTCAAGACAAGAATCCGCCCCTGCTCAATCTGCGGCTCATGGACAGAAGCTGACCCGTGCCCCATCTGCCAGGACGCAAGCCGTGACCAAAGCGTAATCTGCGTTGTTGAACAGGCACAGGATGTAAGCACTATAGACAACTCTCATGAATACCACGGGCTTTACCATGTGCTCGGAGGATACATCTCGCCGCTGGACGGCATAACTCCGGACAAGCTGAGGATACAGTCCCTTGTGGAAAGAGTAAAGTCCGGCACAATCAGGGAAGTGATTCTCGCAACCAACCCTACAATGGAAGGCGACACAACCGCACTCTACATACAGCACCTGCTAAAGGAAACAGGAGTCACAGTCACCAGACTGGCCAGCGGACTCCCTGTGGGCGGGGACCTGGAATATGCAGACAAACTCACGCTCGCCAGAAGCTTCCGCGGAAGAACACAAATCTGACACAAGCCCTTGGGCAATTAACTCAAGGGGTCAGGAATTCAAATCCTTGCGGCGGACCACAAATTCCAGTTTTGGTGCGGCCCTCTGTGCTTCGGCACGGCTCTTGTATTTTTTATAAAGAACTTCCTGGGCACGCACATGCTCTTCCTTTTTTCCAGGCCTGCGGATTTTCCATGACCCGTCACTCTGAAGTTCATGGCTCTGCATATTATCCTGAAAGTACAGTTCAAGATTATCCTTTATCTGCTTGAACACACGGATGTCAGTCACAGGGTACATCAGTTCTATGCGGCGCTCAAGATTTCTTTCCATCCAGTCCGCACTGCTAAGATACAGTTCTTCTTCACCTGCGTTCTGAAAATAGAACACGCGGCTATGCTCCAGGTAGCGGTCTATCACACTGACAACACTTATATTGTCGCTCTTGTCCCTTATTCCAGGAATCAAGGTGCATATTCCCCTGACATTCAGCATTATGCGGACACCGGCCTGACTTGCGCGGTACAGGGCATCAATTATTTCCGGATGACACAGACTGTTCATTTTTGCCATGATAAGTCCGGGAAAGTCCTTGGAACTCTGCTTGACTTCCCGCTCAATCAGTTCAAGAAGGCGGCTCTTGAGCGTAACAGGGGCCATGTAAAGATGATGCATGGTCTGAAGCGCACTGTACCCGGAAATCACATTAAAGAACAATGTCGCGTCCACGGCAAGCGAAGAATTTGAAGTGAACACCGACAGGTCATGGTAAAGTGTAGCTGTCCGCGGATTGTAGTTACCCGTGCTCAGATGCACATACCTTCTCAACCGGTCACCCTCACGCCTTATGACCATGCAGATTTTTGCGTGGACCTTGAGATTCACCACTCCGTACACAACAATGACGCCAGCCCTTTCCAGCTCCGCCGCCCAGGAAATATTCCTCCTTTCGTCAAAGCGCGCCTTAAGCTCCACAAAGGCCGTCACCTGCTTGCCATTACGCGCCGCTGTCTCAAGAGCGTGGATTATCGGACTGTCGGCACCAGTACGGTAAAGCGTAATCTTTATGGCAAGAACGCTTTCATCCTCTGCCGCATCCTGCAGGAATTTTATCACCGGCTGATAACTCTGATACGGCACATTCAAAAGGACATCGTGCTGACGCAAAGTGTTCCAGTAAGTTCCATCCTGCGGCAGATCGTCAGGATAAAAATGCTTCCACTCGGGAAAACTCAGATTCTCAGTACCCTCAAGTTTGGAAAGCCCCGTAAGCGGAACCGGATCAATAAGACCGTCCACCTTATAGATATCGTCATCAGAAAGTGCCAGCTTCTGCCGCACAATAGTCAACAGTCTTTCACTCGTACTGGTGCAGACCATGCGCACTGCAAAGGAAGACTGCCTCCTGACAAGCACATCCTCCATAGACTGAATGAAAGTGCTTGTGGAAATTGACTCCTCGTCAACAGATACGTCGGCGTCGCGGTCAACCCGGAACAACATGGACTCAGTAGCCTTGTACCCCGGAAATAGTTCTGAACCGTAGAGCAGAATGATGTCGTCAAGAGTAGTGAACTGATGGGCGGAAGAAGTGTCCCCCACCGCATCCCCCGAAGGAAAATGAACAAGACGCGGAATAGAAGCCGGAACCTGAACCAGAGCCACAATATCCTTGGTTCCATGCTTGGCCGCAAAAGGATTGTCATTAAGATGGATTCCAGGCATTGGTTCAAGAATAAAGGCTGCATAAAGACGCTGATTGCCGATGTTGGGGAAATCCTTTGCATCAGTGCGCAGCGGTGTGAGAACCGGAAAAATCTCATGCTTGAACAGACGCTCGGTAAAGTCCTTCTGCCATGTGTTGTAGTTCTGCGGGCTTACATAACACAATCCTTTCTGGGACAAAGAAGGAAGAATGTCATTGTTGAGAGTCTCCTGCTGGACCTTTAGAATCTGATGGCAGCGGAGAGAAATTTTCTTTAGGAGAGAGGAAGGGGTATACCCTGATGCGTCGGTCAGGACAGGATTCTGCCTTTCGCTGCGTTTTATCGAAGCAACCCTTACCTGGAAAAACTCGTCAAAATTGGAGGATACAATCGCAAGAAAATTAAGGCGTTCCAATAGAGGCAGGTCTTTTCGGCAGGCTTCGTGCAGGACACGGGCATTGAATTCAACCCAGCTCAGTTCCCGGTTAAAATAATTTGCCATTCACACACCTCCTTAAACCAGCACCAGCTTGTAACCGAACACATTCTCGAACATTTCGCCCTTTTCGCTCAGAGCAAGTTTTTCCAATCCCACATTTGTGTGCCCCGCAATGCGGAATGTCATGCTGTCCTTTGCAAAGTTGATTGTAAAATTCGTAAGTTTCTGCCGGTGGCTTCTGTCCAAAGCGTCAGCAACCCTGAGAATCGCACAGAGTTTGAGGATAATCATGCGGCTGCTGCGGGGAAGCAGCTTGAACTCAGGGTCATCCTGCGGCATTTTGTTCCCCTTGTGGTAGGCGGCAATCTGGGCAACCAGGGCAGTGTCGTCACGGCTGAGACCAAATATTTCTGAGTGCATTATGATGTACTTACTGTGCAGGTTGTGATCCTGTGCCCTGATAAACATTCCGATGTCATGCAGAATTGCGCTTATCTCAAGCAGAAGACGCACATGAGGAGAAAAGCCCATCTCGTTCTGCAGAGCGTCATAAATGCGTAGACTCATACTGCGCACGTACTCGGCATGTTTTTCGTCGCCCTGATACTTGCGCAGAAGAGTGGTGGCACTGGCAATAATCTGTGTGTCAAACTCATGCTGAAGCAGATCGCTTGGGTTAACCATGCGGCTTATTATCACACCTTCGCGTATGGATGTCTCGGGAACAATGATTGTGTCCACATTGGTAAGATTCACGAACTGCTTGTATGCCATAAGCGAAATCTGGAAAGTCTGGGCATCGGAATAGCTCAGCTTGAACCGCGCGATAACCTCGTCAATTGTCAAAAGCCTGATTTCGTCAACAAAGCGGTCAAAATCCTTACGCTGGATTTCCCAGAGAAAAGGCGTTATGGATTTTCCTGTAAACAATGATGCAATCTTCATGTCGGCACCGACAGCAATGAACTGCTGAACCTTGTCCAGATTCATCTCGTTGTTGAGTGTAGCCTTTGTATTGCGGATGAACTCTTCCAGAAAGCGGCCTGCATCGTCAAAGTGGGGGTCATCGTAGTTACCGGTCATGGCATAAATCTGCTGCTCTATGATTACAGTGCCAAGCCTGAGCGCATGTGCTCCCACCATACGGCCCTTTTCCATGAGCATCATTTCCGTTGAACCACCGCCCACTTCAAGGATTATGGAATTGCTCTGCTGCATACGGACGCTCTCTTCCTTGAGACATTCCGTCACGGCAATGTACATCAGACGGTTTTCTTCAATTCCATCGATTACCCGCACAGTAAAACCGGTCTTTACTTTTATGCGGTCCACAAAAGGATCGCGGTTAAGAGCCTCACGCACCGCCGCTGTGCCAAGCACAACTGTTTCACGGCGGTCAAGTCCCCAGCCTTCTATCTGTTCGCCAAAGCGGCTCAGTATATGTATGCACACGGATTGAGTCTCACGGCTTATGGAACCGGACATAAAGACATCACGGCCCATGTTTATGGGAAGTTCCGAGCGGTCTAAAACAGTACGTTTGTTGTCAGGAGAGATTTCGGCAACGAGCAACCTGATACCCGTAGAGCCAATCTCAATAACAGCCTGGGGTGATTGCATCGTTTTGCCTCTTTGGTTAAAGTTTGTCTATCAGCATTGAGCACTTGCCTGAAGGAATCGGAAGAGTCTTTTTCTTCTGGTCAAGAATATTGATGGTAAAGTAGTAGAGTTTTTCGCTTTCCATCTGAATTTCCCAACCGCGGTTGCTCTTGTTGCTCAGAATCGTTATAAGGTTCCGCTTGAGAGACAGTTTTTCAATACCCATGATTTCAAGATTAGGTATAACCCAGTCAACAGTCTTGCGCGGAAGGCTTATGTTCAGTCCGATTATGTTCTCTATCATCAGTGCAATTGACGAAAGCCCCAGAAAATGCACGAAACGCTTGCGTGGAAAGTCAGCATCACCCTTGAGGGATGCAGGGCCTTCCTTTGTAGGCATATATGACTCGTACAGGTCGCCCTTCTGCTTGGTATCCAGAGGACTCAGGCCTTCCAGGATAAAATACAGGTGGCGTATTGCACATTCGCGGGCAAAGGCATAGCGCTGATACTTTTCAAGCCCCTTGATAATCATAAAGTTGAACGGAGGGAATACACCTCCACGGAATCCCTCGCCGGTTTCCCTAAAGTCAGGGCTGTCGGCACTAAGAGACGGGAACGGATGCTCCGTACCAAAAGTCTTGGGGTTGGAAAGATGGGAAATCAGCACGTCAGCACGGTCGGCATTCGGCAGTTCAGCCAGAAGCGGCCAGAAACCTGCTATGGTCTTTTGAGGAAGACGGTGCTCCTCCTTATCCAAATCGTGATAAAAACCAGTCTCACTGTTCCACATCAAACTGTTGATTCTTGTTTTAAGACTGAAATAAGTTTTCTTGTATTGGAAACTGATGTCCTTGTCGTTCAGGATGTCTCCCAGAGCCGACATGTGGGCCGCATTGATAGCCATGCAGCTGTTAAAGTCAACCGGATAGTAAGTTCCCTTGCGCGGCGAGTTGAACATAGTGGAAGATTCGAAGGGAACAGCATAAAGGCCGTTTTCCTGCTTGAATGTACGCTCAATCCAGTCCATATAGCGCTGCAGAATAGGCATGACTTCCTTGATGCGGCGTTTATTGGCACTTTTGTGATACAGATTGAACTCGGCCCATGCAAAAAGAGGCAGACCTATGCCCTCAGGATTGGATTTATCCAGCAGGGGAAGACCTGTCTTGGAGTCATACTTCCAACGGATAGCGCCGTTTTCTTCTTGACGTGAATAAAAATAGTCAATATTCTTGTTTGCAGGATAGTTGCGGTTAGAGTAAACCAGGAAAAACGATGAGAAGATTGCTTCAGCTTGATCCAAAATGAAATTTCCGTGCATCGGGTAGATAAAAAGCCCGTCTGACGATTTATCTCCTGAAGAAGGGTCTATCCAATAATCAGCCAGCCAATTCCAAGTCTTATCGTATATGTCAACAAAATCCTGATCATAAAAGTGGATTTTTGGGAAATCTCGTTTATTCACAATAGCTCCTACTTTGCAACTTGCTATAGTATATCATAAAATTCTAAAAAGAGATATAATTTGCATAATTTTTTTTCAAATTCTTTTAACTGCAACCAGTTTTTTTGATATCCAATGCAGACTACGCCCGATTGGAGCCATGCCGGACACCGGCCGGCAGCCCGGAGGGCCGGAGCGGCAGCGTAGTGGCGGAAAGCGGGGACTGGATATTCCGTGTACCCCCGTCTGAAGCCATGAGCAGAAGGCCCAAAAGCGGTGCCGTCCGACATATTGAATTTATCCCCCCAACTGTTATATTCTACAGTATCATGTATAAGTCTTATGTCTATCTTGAAGTCAGGGTTCTTCTTTCTGCTGTACCAGGAGTTTTTATTGTCGACGGTGAACAAAACGAGGCACGCGACATTCTTACTGCCAAGGCTGAATTCCAGGACCGCAACAATAATGCACGCAAGGTGTCATCGGTCAGCATAGAACCGGCTGCCCTGCGCAAGGTTGTGCTTTTGAGCCGTGCCGTGGGAGCACAGGTTCTTGCCCAGTCTGAACTTGAACATCTGACCGCAAACATTCAGGAACCGCCGGATGACCGCAACTATACGGGTTTTTCTGTAAAAATTGCAGAGGGTGGCTCCCTGGACATAATGTTCCACCAGAAAGCCAAGACTATTACAATAGAAGAAATCCGCATTGAGGA
Source organism: uncultured Treponema sp. (assembly GCA_946538875.1). The sequence continues at coordinate 4,887 of CAMNHD010000023.1, read as the reverse complement.
AAATTCCGGACATCTTACACGCGGCAAAAACCAGAGCCAGGCCCACATGGACTGGACCTACGCCGGCTGCCCATGCATGAGGCTAAAGACCAGCGCTTCGTTTGAGGTTGGTGAAGAGGCTGAGCTTTTCCTGCAGGAACTATACACCCTTATGGCATATCTAAAGCTGGTGCTTGGCGAACTGGGCGAAAGTTCGTTCAGGGCAAACGCTTATGTGGCAATCGGCACCTATCCCCATAAGCCTTCCTATCTGGTCAAGCTGCGCAACCTGAACTCGTTTAATTTTGCACGCAATGCCATAAACACGGAACTTACCCGTCAGGAAGACACCCTCTCCAGCGGGGGAACACTCCATAGCGAAAGCCGTCTGTGGATTGAGGAACGCCATACAACAGAACCCTGGCACCTGCGCGGGGACTGTGTGGCTCATTTTGATAAGGTCACACCAAAGGTAACTATCTCCATCGCTTCCCCGGAGGAGCACCAGAACCCCCAGGTGGAACTTCCTGCCGCCCGCCGCCAGAGACTGCGGAAGCTTTACGGGCTTTCACGGCTCAGGGCTGAATTTATCTGCGGCGAAAAAGACCGTGCCGACTATTTTGAGGCCTGCCTTGAAACCGGAGCACCGGCTCTGCAGAGTGCCCGCTGGATGGCTGGAGAGCTGATGAAGCTTCTTAATGCCCACAAGACCTCTATCCGCCAGACTAAGCTGACCGCCCAGAGATTCGGCCGCATAATGAAAATGCTCAACGAGGGCAAAATCTTTAGTCCTATTGCAAAGGAAGTGATGCAGGATGTTTTTACCACAGGAGAAGAGCCTGAGGATGTGCTTGAACGCAGAAATCTCATCATGCTTTCCACTGACCAGGAAATTCTCCCCTTTGTGAACAAGGTGCTTGAACAGAATCCCGCCAGTGTCCAGAGTCTTAAAAATGGGCAGATGGCTCCTCTTGAGCATCTTACCGGCTGCGTCATGAAGGAATGCGGAGGACGGGCTTCTCCTGCCACAATCAAGGCGATAATCAAGAACCGGCTCCAGATTTCCGTAATCTACGTTCTTGCCATGGGCGGCGCAATAAGTGCCAGCAAAGAGGCCGACGGTACGGTGACTGCGGGAAAAGCTGAAAATATCCGCTCCCTGCTTGACACCACAGCAGAATCATTTCCTGTGCAGATAGAAGAAGTGGCTCAGGTACTAAGTGAAGAGACTGAACCTGCCGACTGGGCCGCGCTGATTGAACAGGTAAAACTCAAGATAGAAAGCGGTATTGCAAACGGTATTGTCATCACCCACGGAACCGATACTCTTCCCTACACTGCCTCGCTTATGTTCTGGCTCTTCGGCGGTTCATCGGTACCGGTGGTTCTTACTGCGTCGTCCACGCTTCCCAATCAGGGCAACGAACCAAGGCTCAACCTGAACTTTGCAATCAAGACTGCCAAGGAAAAAAAGCGCGGTGTGTTTGTGGCTTACAATAACAATATATTCTCACCGCTCAACTTAAAATTCCTGAACCGCAAGGATGAAGTCTTCCGCAACTGGAACCTGAAGGCTCCCCTTTACACCTACGAAGGCGGCATCTCCGCTGCATTTCTTACTGTACAGTCCCCGGAAAAGGAAATTATAACCGATCTCCTGAATGACAGCGCTTCCCGTCTGTCGGTAATAAAGATGTACCCCGGGCTTCCGTCTTACAGGCTTTCCAAAATGTTCGAGGGCGAAAACCCTGTGACAAATGTGATTCTTGAACTGTATGCGGCAGGCACGGGCAATATGCGCAACTCTGACTATTCGCTCAAGCCTCTGCTGCTTTCCGGACGCAAGCATAACATCAGGTTCTACAGCACTTCCCAGCAGGAATGTTCTGTTGACTTTTCTGAATATGAGTCTGCGGCCAATGTATGGCGCGAAGGTGTCACACCAATGGAGCTTCTGACAACGGAATCTGTGGTTGCCCTTTACTTTGCGGCATGTCTTGTTGCTGACACTGACGAGGAGCTGCACTCTCTGATGGAGAGCGCAACCGACACCTTAAGCTGACTGTCGTGCGTGCTGCTTACCGGAATTCAGTAGGCGGCATTGTGTACACCGGCAATGGCTCTTCCTGAAGGTTCGTCCATCTGTTTCCAGGCGGCATCCCACTCAAGGGCCTTTGCGGTTGAACAAGCGACTCCGGCTTCATGCGGCACTGTAAGCGCGGCACTCTCTGATGGGAAGAGTCTGCTGAAAATTTCGCGGTAATAGTATTCCTCCTTTGTCACAGGAGTATTCACCGGGAATCTTTTTGCCCTCTGCTCAAACTGCGCATCGCTCACCTTGCGGGCGGTCATTTCCTTAAGGGTATCAATCCAGCTGTAGCCGACACCGTCACTGAACTGTTCTTTTTGCCTCCAGCAGATATCAGGCGGAAGCAGATCCTCAAAGGCTTTGCGGAGAATCCACTTTTCCATACGCTGAGTGCCGTCCGGCAGAACGATATTCATCTTGTCGCTTGGATTCAGCCCCATTGCTATGTCGACAAATTCTTTGTCCAAGAATGGAACACGGCCTTCCACACCCCAGGCTGACAGGCTCTTGTTTGCCCTGAGGCAGTCATACAGATGCAGCTTGCTGATTTTGCGCACAAGTTCCTCATGGAATTCCTTTGCATCAGGGGCCTTATGGAAGTACAGATACCCTCCAAAGAGTTCGTCGCTGCCCTCGCCGCTCAGAACCATCTTTATTCCCATGGACTTTATCACACGTGCCAGAAGATACATGGGTGTAGACGCCCTGACCGTAGTAATATCGTAAGTTTCTATATGATAGATGACGTCAGGCAGGGCATCCAGCGCTTCCTGAATCGTAAAGTGAACTTCATGGTGAACAGTCCCTATAAACTCCGCAGCCTTACACGCCGCAGCAAGATCCGGGGAACCTTCGAGTCCCACCGCAAACGAATGCAGCCTTGGCCACCAGGCACTCTGCTTACCGTCGCTTTCCACCCGCAGCCTGCTGAATTTCTGCGTAATTGCCGCAATCACTGAGGAATCCAGACCGCCGCTCAAGAGCACTCCGTAAGGCACATCACTCATCAGCTGCTGTTTTACCGCTGTCTCAAGTCCCAGCCTAAGTTTTTCAACAACATCCGGATGGACGACATCTCCCTTGGCATCACAGGCCTTTTTTGCCGCCTCCACCGCTGAATAATCCTCCCAACTGCGCTTGTACCATCTGACTGGCTTTTTGTCCGGTGAGTACAGATAATGCCCGTTTGGAAATTCTTCTATTGTAACGCAATGTCCTTCAAGTGCCTTCAACTCGCTGGCTACATAGTACCGGCCGTCCTTGTCCCAACCCTGGTACAAAGGAATCACACCTATGGAATCGCGGCCAATCAGATACACGTCTTTTTCAGAATCATAAAGTGCAAAGGCAAAGATTCCGCTCAGTTTCTCAAGGAAGTCGACTCCCTTCTCCTGATACAGGGGAATAATAACTTCGCAGTCACTGTTTGTCTTGAACTGGTACTTGCCTTCAAAGCGTTTCCTGATTTCCTTGTGATTATAAATTTCACCGTTCACGGCAAGAATCACTTTTCCATCAACGCTTACCAAGGGTTGCTTTCCGCTCAGGGGATCCACAATTGCAAGACGTTCATGGCTCAAAACCGCATTGTCGCCGGTATATACTCCGCTCCAGTCAGGTCCACGGTGTCTGATTTTCTTAGACATCTCAAGAACCTGCTCTCTCAACTGTTCCTTCAAGCCCTGGTCCACCGGCATTGAACCGCTTCCCAAATCAAATGCTCCTACAAATCCGCACATCTTTCACCCCTAAAAAAAAAGACGTCTGCCTAGCACAACCACAAAGCCAGTGATTGCGTTAAGCAGACGTCTTCGTCAATGAATTCAGTATAGTAAAACCTACAGCCTGTGTCAATAAGGTTTTTGCCCGGACATGCAAGGACCTGAGCGGGTCCCAGTAATGAAAAATGACAAAAGGTATCCCCCCCGCCGTTTGTGCTTCTACGTGGAATACTTAATTGGGGCGGTCCCCCCGTGTTCTTTATGAATAAAAGTAAAAAACCTATAGCCAAAAGTTAAAAAATTGAATATCTTTATTCGTGCGGAGTTCACAATATCCTGACTTTTATGGAAGGATACTTTATTGTACATCCTGAATACAGTTAGAAGGAGCAAGTAATGGCTGATGAATCACTGGAAACAAAAGTGAGGGAAACACTGGAAGCTTTCAGACCACAATTGAATGCAGACGGCGGAGACATGGAGTTCGTGGGAATTGACAGCGAAAACAAAGTCCACGTGCGCTTGACAGGTGCCTGCGGCGGATGTCCCATGGCAGTAATGACCCTCAAGATGGGTATTGAACGCTACCTTAAGGAAACTTGCCCTGAAATCAACGAAGTAATTCAGGACGAATAATTTTTACAGGATTAATTTATGACGATTCAGAAAAATACTGTAGTTGCAATCAACTACACCCTTAAAGGCGACGACGGAAACGTGATTGACTCAACCCAGGGCGGACAGCCTTTGGAATACATTCACGGCAACAACTTCCTTCTTCCTAAGCTGGAGGAACAGCTCGAAGGAAAGCAGCAGGGAGACTCATTCAGTGCAGTTCTTTCTCCGGCTGACGGTTACGGCGAATATGACGAAACCCTTTTGGTGGAACTTCCGCGCGAGGATTTCGAGACTGATATGCCGGTTGAAGTCGGAATGCAGTTCCAGGCCATGACTTCTGCCGGACCACAGATTGTCAAGATTGCAAAGATTTCCGGCGACACAATCACTGTTGACGCAAACCATGAACTTGCTGGTCAGACACTTCACTTTGAGGTTCAGGTTGTCTCAGTCCGCGAAGCCACCCAGGAAGAACTTGAC
>CAMNHD010000022.1 GCA_946538875.1 uncultured Treponema sp. | reverse complement strand
TCAAGGGTAATGTCCCTATATTTTCCGTTCCTTCTGTCCATCCTGTTTTGGCAGGGCCACAGATGTTCATTGGAGCATCGACATTTCGATCCGTCATCAAACGTAATCTCGTAAATATCCTTTTCTCCTTGAGGAAACACGCCGAGCACCTTTGATACATTGCCATTGCCAGAAATCACTTCGTCGCCGACATGAATATTGCTCATAGCCTTAAATCCGTCGGGCGTAAGAACGTTGCTGTAAAGTGGTTGAGCCTTCCCTGCACCAGGAACAAGCGACAATCCACCAACATCCAGCAGGTCATCCTCCATGTCTTGGAATAACTGAATCGCCCCGACCTTAAGCAGTTGCGCCCTTCTTGGCAGATAGAACCTGTTCTTTGCAGGCCTGTCCTTCTCCATGTACAGCATGAAGCTGTCGAAATCGTATTGAGCCAGAAGCAACAGCGACCTCCAAAAAAGATCCACGAAGCGAATGTCCGTTCTTGATTCGGTTACGGCAACATTCCTGACAATCTTGGCATTCTCGACAATCGTCTTTCCGTCAACGACATTGCCATCCATCTCGCCATATTCCTTGAGCGCGAAGAGCATGTCCAGAAGGTTCGACGGATTATCAAACACATATAGATCCCTGTTGCGAAGCTTATTGATTATCCGGTAATAAGCTTGTAGTTCCCTCTGATCACTTTCCTTTCGCCTTGATTTTTTTGATTAAATCGCAGGAGACGGATTCGAACCGCCGTGCTGCGCCGAGGACGCGCATGAGTCGCCACTACTCTATCCTGCCAAAAAGGAGGTGGGGCCAGTACATTGCAGTCGTACCAGCCCCATGAGTCGCCTTCTATCTCTACATAGATGTAAAATGTCTGCGGCGGCGGAACTGTGATTTTCTGACGAGTATATCCGATGTCTACCGATTGTACGCCACTACCATTAGAATTATAAGTGCCAATAATTCTATCCTCTGGCATGTTGTTATAGTAATCAGCCATGCGGGCATTGTATTCGCCTTCTATTATGGTAAAAAAGATTCTGTCCTTGTCCTGGCATCTGAGCTCCTGCAATGCCGTGTTTATGCAGGAAAGCTGTTTGCTGCTGAGCCTTTCTATCGAACCTTTGTAGCGATAGTATCTTGAAGCCGCTTCATACACATTGTCTATGCTTTGCTGCAAAGTAATTTTAAATGGTTTGGGATCCTTATCCGCAATAACATGAATCTCTTTGTTTTCATATTCATACTTTGTTCCCGTAGTGTTAGAACTAGTGCTGTCTGCCGTAGATTTTGCCGGCTGCGTTTGCTCCGTCTCGGCAGAAGGTTCGTAAGAAAGCAGCGCGCTCAGTATAAGGCAAGACGTGTTTAGAAAAATCAAAAAGAATAATGGAATGACAAAGAGCTTTTTCATGTTTGGACCTCCTTTTCATACTCTCTTTTTTTGGGAAACTCAGATCCGTTTTTAAACTCCCAGTATCGTCTCAATGCAGTTTGCAAATGTTCATGTTCCGGTATGTCATGGGATTCTAGTTTTACAAGAGCATTGTACATGCTTTCTTTGTTTTCTACGCAAGTGTCTACATTGCCAAGAATCTCTTCTGCTTTTTTCAGGTTTTTAATTCTTGTTGCAATAGCTTTGTCTGAGTATTTAGAACCATTTTTACTTGGAGTTTTTTTCAGATATTTTTCAAAACCTTCTATATCCATAAAAACAATCCTCCAAGGCTTTATATTCTTCCGAAATCGAGCGTCAGCGAGATTTCGGAAAAAGGGCTTTTGCAAGCTCTTTTTCCAGTGTACACTGGAAAAAATTTTTCGAGGTGAATTTCACTTACAATAGCTACGATAAAGGGACTAGATTGTGCCGAACCAGGCAAAGATAAAGAATTCTACAGTAACATCCAATACGCCGTCCATGGCGCTGCTGGTCAAACGCAAGGCATTCCACTTCCTCAAGCGGTAAGTTTATGATAAAATCTAAAATCATAAACAAAATCTTTCAAGGAGCAAACAAATGCAGACAGTCCATGATTTTATCAAGTCCTGCGGGACCTATTACTTGGCAACCGTGGAAGGCAATCAGCCGCGCGTAAGGCCATTCGGAACAATCAATATCTTTGAGGGTAAACTTTACATACAGACAGGAAAGTCAAAGGAAGTTTCCAAACAGATTCAGGCCAATCCAAACGTGGAGCTCTGCTGCTTTGACGGAAAACAGTGGCTCCGCCTTACCGGAGAACTGGTCCGCGACGACAGCATCCAGGCAAAGAAAGACATGCTGGACAAATACCCGTCCCTGAAAACCAGGTACTCCGCCGAAGACCCGAACACAGAAGTCCTTTACTTTAGGAATGCCACTGCAACATTCTCCAGCTTTACAGACGCCCCTAGAGTAGTCAAGTTCTGACCAAAACCCGCTCTGTCCCAATAAGCGCACGGGGCGTTGCGGGGTGTCCCCGCAGAGGGGGTAGGCGGAAATGAACGGAGGCCTGTGGCCGGAGTGAATTGCAGCCGAGGGGGAGACTTCCCCCTCCTAGAAAATATGTCAGACGTTACGCAGGTCCTGGAGTTCGCAGCCGGAAGATTTTACCAGCTGTTCCATGGCGCTTTTTTCCACACCGGTCACGCGCATTGTGACTGTGCGTTTTCCCGCGTCGGCAGATTCAGCGGTTACCAGGGACACGATGTTGCCGCCCAGTTCTGCAAGGCTCTTTGTGAATACGCTCAGGTTGCCGGGTTCGTCGCCCATGACGAATGTTGCGCGGACTCCTGCGTGCCTTGTTCCGAACATGTCGATGAATGCCCGGAAGAGGTCGCTTTCAGTGATGATGCCTACAACCAGGTCTCCCTGAAGTACCGGCATACAACCGATGTTGTAGTCGTCCATAAGGCGTGCCGCTTCTTCCACGGTTTCCTCCGGGCTTACGGTCTTGACTTTCTTGACCATCACTTTTTCCACGGTCATCTTGTTCAGCAGGTAACTCAGCTCGAACATATCAAGTGTCGTCGCATCGCTGGGAGAGGCCTTGACCAGGTCGTTGCGGGTGATGATTCCCACAAGCGCCCCGCTTTTGTCCACCACCGGCAGTTTGTTGATGTTGTTCACGCGCATCAGTTCTTTGGCTTCCGGCACTGACTTGTCGCAGCTGATTGTCACCGGATTCTTTGTCATCACATTCCTTACTAGCATTTTATCCTCCTAAGTACGCGGCTTTGACGGCCTTGTTTGTAATCAGATCCTTTGCCTGGCCTTCCATTGTGACGCTGCCTGTTTCCAGAATGTACGCGCGGTCAGCAATGGAAAGTGCCTTGTACGCATTCTGCTCAACCAGCAGGATTGTAGTTCCGCTGCTGTTGATTTTCTGCACAATGTTAAAGATTTCGTCAACAAGGATTGGAGCCAGACCCATGCTCGGTTCATCAAGCAAAAGAAGTTTTGGGCGGGTCATAAGGCTGCGTCCCATGGCAAGCATCTGCTGCTCACCACCGCTCAGTGTTCCGGCAAACTGTCTGACGCGTTCCTTGAGCCTTGGAAAAAGCTCAAAAACCCATTCCATATCGCTTTTGATACCTTCCTTGTCCGAGCGTGTAAATGCACCCATCTGGAGATTCTCAAGCACAGTCATGTTCGCAAAGACACGTCTTCCCTCAGGAACCTGAACAAGTCCCTTCTGCACAATTTTATCTGCGCCGAGACTTGTTATGTCCGCTCCCTCAAAGAATACAGAACCGCTTTCCTTTTTGATTATATTGCTGACGGAATGCAGGGTTGTAGTCTTTCCGGCTCCGTTTGAACCGATAAGGCTTATAATCTCCCCCTGCTCCACCTTGAACGAGATTCCACGCAGCGCCTTTATTGCACCATAACTGACCACCAGGTCCTTTACTTCCAGCATACTCATTCGCCGGCCTCCTCTTTCTGTACTTCCTGGTAACCGGAACCAAGGTATGCCTTGATTACTTCTTCATTCGACTGAATCTCCGCCGGAGTACCACTTGCAATCACCCGGCCATAGTTGAGCACCATCAGACGTTCGCAGATTCCCATCACCAACTTCATGTCATGTTCTATCAGGAGGACAGTCAGCTTGAACTCTTTGCGGATAAAGGAAATCATCTTCATCAGCTCCTCGGTTTCCTGACCGTTCATTCCTGCCGCAGGTTCGTCAAGCAGCAGAAGCTTTGGAGAAGAAGCAAGAGCACGGCAGATTTCCAGTTCACGCTGCTCGCCATAAGGCAGATTCCGTGCAAGTTCACCGGCCTTGTTTTCAATATGGAAAAGCGACAGAAGATGCATGGCCTTTTCGTCCATCATCTTTTCGTCCCTGCGGAATTTTGCAGTGCGGAACAGTACATCCAGTGGATTCACAGTGCGGCTCTGGTGCAGGGCAATCTTTACGTTGTCAAGCACAGTAAGCGCACCGAACAGGCGGATGTTCTGGAAAGTACGAGCAATGCCAATCTGGTTAAGCTCGGCAGGAGTCTTTTTGTTAATCATCAGGAGCCTGCCGTTTTTGTCCACAAAAGTAATCGAACCTTCAGTCGGCTTATAGACACCCGACAGCATGTTGAACACAGTTGTCTTGCCGGCGCCGTTAGGACCAATCAGACCAATAAGTTCGCCCTGGTACAGCTCAAGGTTAAAATCGCTTACGGCACGCAGACCGCCGAACTGTATGGAAATATCGTTTGCCCTCAACAGGAGTTCACGCTTTGGAGTATTGCTTGACTCAGACATCACCTGCCCTCCTTTTCATCAGATTTTCCCGGGTTACCAGACTTTCCCGGATTTCCCGAACTGCCGTTCCGGCCCGAAATACGTTTTTTTACAAACTGGAAAACCTTCCTGCAGAATCCCGGTATGCCGTCATAGAACTTTACAAAGCTGAGCTCCTTAGTTCCCAGGAGCCCCTGAGGTCTGAACAGCATCACAAGAATCAAAATAGCAGGATAGATCAGCAGACGGTAATCCTTAAGGAAGCGCAGCACCTCAGGCAGAATCGTCAGCACATAAGCCGAAATAATACCTCCTGTGATACTGCCCATACCACCCAGGACCACAAAAATCAAATCGTTGATGGAAGCGTTAAAGTCAAAGTTCTTAGGCTGAATCAGACACATGAGCGGAGCATAAAGCGAACCCGCAATTCCCGCGATAAATGAGGCAATCACAAAGCCAATCATCTTGTACTTGAACACACCGATTCCCGTACTGTCAGCCGCAATCTCATCCTCACGAACAGCAAGAATGGCACGGCCATAAGTGGAGCGCAGGAAGTTCTGAAGGAAAACAATCACAAGTATAAGCACCGCCGTGACCACCAAAAAGCTCAGGGTCGGTCCCCACTCCAACGAAGTAGTGAACACGGCAGGCAGAGAAAGACCATTAGGACCACCGGTAATCGACTTGAGGTTCACCAGCACAACACGTATAATCTCGCAGAAGGCAAGGGTGACAATTGCAAGATAGTCACCTTCCAGCTTAAGTGTGGGAATACCAATCAAAAATCCGAACAGAGCCGCCACCAGTCCACCGACCAGTATGCACACAGGCAGCGGCAGATGGCAGTACAGCGAAAGAAGCGCCACAGAATACGCACCCACTGCCTCAAAACCAGCCTGTCCCAAAGAAAGCTGACCGGTAATACCAGAGACAACATTCACGCTTATGGCAAGTATCGCATTGATTCCACCAAGAACCAAAAGCTGCGCCACATAGGCATCTATAACCCCGGCCTTGATCAGCACAGTAGGCAGCACAAGACAAATCACCGCCACTACAGCAGGAATCAGTATATTTCGTAAAATCTTATTTTTCATCCAGAGCCTCCTTATCACACCTTGACCATACGCTTTTTGCCAAGCAGCCCTGAAGGTTTGACCAGAAGCATCAGAATAAGAATACCATAGGCAATGGCATCAGCATAGCTGGAAGAAACATAAGCCTTTACCATAGTCTCCACAACACCAAGAAGCACACCACCCAGCATGGCACCCGGAACCGAACCGATACCGCCGAGAACCGCCGCCACAAAAGCCTTGATACCAGGAATATAACCCATGGTAGGCTCAATCAGTGCATAGGCAGTAGCATAGAGCACACCGCCCGCACCCGCCAGAATCGAACCGATTACAAAAGTGATGGCGATAGTGCGGTTAACATTTATACCCATGAGACTTGCCGCACCCATATCGTAACTGACAGCGCGCATAGCCTTGCCCGTCTTGGTATAATTAATCAGGAAAGTGAGCAGAACCATCAGAATCACAGAAGAAATAATGACAATAAACTGAATGTTGCTGACAGAAACAATGCCGTCAGGGAAAGCCGCACTGACACCAAAAGAATGAGTCTTGCTCGGCAGAGTCGGGAAAATCCTTGAGTTGGGACCGACGAAAGGAAGAACCCTCATCAGATTCTGGAGAATCAGCTCAACCGCTATGGCAGTAATCAAGGAATTCAGACGCGGAGCAGAACGCAGGGGTCTGTACGCCAGACGTTCAATAACAAGGCTCAGCAGAGAGCAGACCAACATAGCCGCAAGCAGTGCACAGCAGAAGCCAAAGGGAGTTGCCCCCAGAGCACGAAGAACAAAATAGCCGGTGTAGGCACCCACCATCATGATGTCGCCATGTGCAAAGTTGATCAGTTTGACAATGCCATAGACCATCGTATAACCAAGGGCAATCAACGCGTAAATTCCGCCCAGGGAAAGCCCGTTCACCAGTTGTTTAAGAAAAGTATCCACTTGAAAAGCGCCCACTTTTGCCTCCAATTATAATAACAAGCAATTATACTAAATATCACACAAAATAAAAAGGGGTGCGTACTAATTTCTTAGTACACACCCCATCGTGCGCATAAACAGGGCATCAAAGCCCGCAGTAGTTACACTTAGTCCTTGATATCGACAGTTGCCTTGTAAGCAGTGGCAAGCTCTCCGCCATTGTCCACCAGCTCAATCATAACAGCAGACTTAACAGGATTGTGCTTGCTGTCAAAGGTGATGTGACCGGTAACATAATCGCCGTCAGTCTTTTCAAGAGCATCACGAACAGCAGGAGCATCTGCGCTGCCGGCTGCAACGATGGCATCCCTGAGCATCTTCATGGAATCGTATCCAAGAGCTGCAAATGAGTTAGGAGCCTTCTTGTACTTGTCAGAGAAAGCCTTTACAAAAGCCTGTACAGCAGGATCAGTAGAATCAGATGCATAGTGGTTTGAATAGAAACCATTCAGAACATCCTGACCGCCTTCCTTGCCGATAAGACCAACCAGTCCGTCCCAACCGTCGGCACCCACGATAGGAGTGTCAATGCCCTGGGCGCGGAGCTGCTTTGCAATAAGGGCAACGCGTGCGTAATAATCAGGCAGGTACACAACATCAGGTTTGCTTGCCTTGATCTTGGTCAGCTGTGCATTAAAGTCCTTTTCGCCGCTGCCATAAGATTCCTTTGCCACAACCTCACCGCCAAGCTTTTCAAATTCCTGGACAAAGTTGTCAGTCAGACCAACGGAATAGTCGTTTCCGATGTCAAAAAGAATTGCTGCCTTCTTTGCACCAAGGTTTTCGTAAGAGAACTTGCCTCCGATTCTTCCCTGGAACGGGTCGATGAAACAGGCACGGAAAATGTAGTTTCCTGCATCAGTCAGAACCGGGTTGGTAGCTGCAGGAGCAATCTGAACAACCTTATTTGCCTGTGCAAGCGGTGTGATTGCAATAGAAGCACCGGAAGTCAATGAACCGATCACCAGACGGACACCGTCCTGGGATGTCAGTTTTTTATAAGCATTCACAGCTTTTGCGCTGTCACCTTCATCATCTTCACAAAGGAACACAACCTTCTTGCCATTGATACCACCGGCAGCGTTGATTTCCTCTACAGCAAGGTCAATACCCTTCTTGCATTCCAGACCGTACTGTGTGTACTCGCCGGACAAAGGAGCAATACCGCCGACCTTAATTACGTCCTCTTTCTTTCCGGAACATGAAGTGAGAGCCAAAGTTGCCGCACAAAGTGCCAAAATGATTTTCTTCATCTTGAACCTCCAATTTGAATTTGACCAAATAATAGCGTATTCTTTATTTTTAGTAAAGTCCCTTTAACTAGATTAAATTACATTCTTTGACATTTTTTACCAGAAGCACACTTTTTCTGCCACCAGATACAAATGGCTGAAAACGGCTGTCTACCGCTCCGCATTCCCCGCTTTCCACGGTTCCGGCACTGCCTCCAGCCCGGCACAGGTGCCGTGCCCGCTGCGCGGCCGTTCCAATCGGGGCTAGGCTTTTGGTTCAATGCCACCTTCCGCCCGGAGCAATCATTTTAAAATAAAAACGCCGCCCTTGTATAATAAGAGCGGCTATGAAACATACAAATCCATGCGCCTAAAGACGCCCAGACTTATGCTTCTGTTGACTCTGCTGCAGGAGCTGCCTTCTTAGCTTCCTTAGCGGCCTTCTGAGCCTTGTTCTTCAGGTTAGCCTTGCAGAATTTGCAAATCTTAACCTTCTTTCCGTCAACGTCCTGTTCGTACAAAACCTTGATCTGATCTTTACCGCAGATGCCACAGACACCACGTCCGTGATTCGGCTCTTTGCGGATTCCAGTTCCACGATGTGCTTTAGACATGGCTTACTCCTTTGCTTCGGCCTTCGGAGCCTTAGCCTTCTTTGTTTTAGTGTCAGCTTTTGCTTCGGCATCAGCAGTTTCCGGCAGCTTATAGTCAACAAGCTCCAGGATAACTACATCAGCAGCATCGCCCTGACGGAAACCCATCTTCAAAACACGTGTATAACCACCGTTGCGATCCTTCATGCGTGGACCGATTTCGGTAAACAACTTGTTAAGAATCTTCTCATCAGCAATGAATTTTGCTGCGACTCTTCTGTTATGTACTGAATCCACCTTTGAGCGGGTGATCAGTTTTTCAGCAGCCTTGCGTACTTCCAAAGCCTTTGACTTGGTGGTGGTAATGCGCTCATATCTAAAGAGTGAAGTCACCATGTTGCGTGACATTGCACGGCGGTGGGCTGTTGTACGTGAAAGCGGATTAAATCCAATCTTGTGGTTCATTCGTTCTCGTCCTTATTCGTTCGTAAGTCGACATTCTTCAGGTGGCTGTAATCAGTCATACCCAAAGTCAAACCGCGTTCCTCCAGCTTCTGCTTGATTTCCTCAAGACTCTTTTTACCGAAGTTGCGTGTCTTTGTAATATCGTCTTCCGTCTTCTTTGTTAATTCGCCAATAGTGCGAATGTTTGCGTTCTTAAGACAGTTTGAACTGCGTACTGAAAGCTCAAGCTCTTCAACGCTCTGGTTGAGTATTGACTTGATGAACTCGTCGCCTTCATCCAATTCGTCACTGGAGGAGTATTCACTTTCGTTGAAGTTGACGAAAATTGCAAAGTAGTCCTTGGCAATCTTTGCTGCTTCGGCAAGAGCGTCCTCCGGTTTGATTGAACCGTCGGTCCATATCTCAAGAATCAGTTTGTCGTAGTGGTTACGGGCACCTGCTCCACATGGAATAATTGAGTACTTAACCTTCGGGACCGGTGTGAAAATACAGTCCATAGGAATGGTACCAACAACTTCAATGTAGCGACTGTTTTCTTCTGCAGATTCGTATCCTCTACCTAGGTCAACCTGAATTTCAATCTCAAGGTGGGCACCTTCCATCATTGTAAAGATGTCCATACCCTTTGTCATAACTTCCAGTTTGCCGGGCTGTTCAAGATCATCACTCTTTACAGAGCCAGGACCCTTGAACTCGTAGAGGATGGTATCCTGTTCAGCGTCATTGGGGAGACGCAGACGTATTTTCTTAAGGCTGTCCAAAACTTCCAATGCATCTTCGGAGATGTTCGGGATTGTTTCGAATTCGCTTGAAATTACGTGTGGAACACCATCTGCATCATAGGAAGTAATCCTTACCGCAGAAATCGCGTATCCCTGAATAGAGGAGAGAAGTACGCGGCGCAGAGTATTACCTACAGTCGTACCAAACCCAGGTTCAAATGGATAAGCTGTAAACTTTCCGTAATTAGGGTTAGTCTCTTGATGCTCAAATGTAATGCCTTTTGGTTTCTTAAAACCCTTCAGCAGATTTTTGCGAGCCATCTGAACTCCTTATTTTCTAGTATAGAGCTCAACCTCGAGCTGTATCCGGACAATCGCTGCCGTAAGAAACTGCGGCAGCAATCACTATATAGCCAGATTGTGACCATACAGATACAACCCGGGCCTGTTATAAATTCCGCAAAACTGTATGCAGAAAAAAAACTACATACGGCGGGTCTTGCGTGGACGGCATCCGTTGTGCGGGATAGGTGTAACGTCAGAGATAGACTTTACCTTGAGTCCCAAAGTTCCCAGAACACGGATAGCGTTTTCGCGGCCGATGCCAGGTCCCTTTACGAACACGTGCACTTCACGCAGACCGTAGCTTGCAGCACGCTGTACAGCGGTTTCGGCCACTGACTGTGCGGCAAACGGAGTAGATTTCTTTGCTCCGCGGAATCCCAATCCACCAGAAGAAGCCCAAGAAATTGCGTTTCCCCTGAGGTCCGTAATAGTTACAATTGTGTTGTTGAAGGTTGCCTGGATGTAGACATTTCCTTCGTAAACACTCTTCTTCTCTTTTCTCTTTCTTTCGGCTGCCATCAGTTACCTCCGCATTAAGCCTTTTTCTTGTTGGCAACGGTCTTCTTCTTACCCTTGCGTGTACGAGAATTGGTGCGGGTGCGCTGTCCACGGACAGGAAGTCCCTTGCGGTGGCGCAGACCACGGTAGCTGCCGATGTCAATAAGACGCTTAATGTTCAGACCGATTTCAGTGCGAAGACGGCCTTCTGTCTTATAGTTGTCATCAATAGCCTTACGAATCTTAGCAAGCTCATCCTCAGAAAGATCGTTGATCATTCTGAAAGGATCAGTATTTGTGAGTTCACAAATATGGTTTGCTGCTGAACGGCCAATACCATAAATATATGTCAATGCAATATTGACATGCTTGTTTGGGAGGTCAACTCCCGCAATACGTGCCATCAGTTACTCCTCAACCCTGTCTCTGCTTATGCTTTGGGTTCTCACAGATAATGCGCACAACGCCATTTCTTCTGATAACCTTACACTTGTCGCAGATGGGCTTTACACTGGTTCGTACTTTCATAAAAGTCCCCCTGGGAATCAATGATACCATTTGCCAAACCATGGCAATCCGAAGTGAAAGCACATTCACCATGGATTACAATTTGACAAACCACACTCACCTTTTAAGTGGGTGTGGTAGTATACCATAAATTCCACAACTTAATCTAGACCTAATTACGAAATTCTCTAAGAATTTGTAGAAATTTCTAGAGATTTCTAGGCTTTAGTCCCTTCTTAGTAAATCCATCATGGTGATGCATCTTAAGCAGGGCCTCAACCTGGGCCATTGTATCCAAAACTACGCCGATAACAATCAGGAGCGAGGTGCCGCCCATAAGCATTGAAATAGCCTGTGGGAAGCCGAACAGCTTCTGGATGACTGTCGGTATAATTGCAATGAATGCAAGGAACAAAGATCCAGGAAGAATCAGACGGTTCAAAACCTTCTGAAGATATTCCTCAGTTTTGTCAGTTCTGATTCCAGGAATAGAACCACCGTTTTCACGGATATTCTTTGCGATTTCTGTGGGGTTCAGGGTTACCTGTGTGT
>CAMNHD010000021.1 GCA_946538875.1 uncultured Treponema sp. | reverse complement strand
AGTAGTTTTACCGGCACCCTGGAGACCCAGCAGCAGTACCACTGACTGAGTGTCGGGGCCTTTGAGCGCAAGGTCAGTCTTTTTGTCTCCGAGCATTGCAACAATCTTGTCGTAAATGATCTTGACGAACTGCTGACCCGGATCCACGGCTTTGAGGACTTTTTCACCTTTGGCTTCTTCTATTGTTGAGTTCACGAAGCGGCGCACAACGCGCAGGTTCACGTCGGCTTCAAGCAGTGCCATCTTGATCTGCTCTACGGTTTCCTCGATGTTCTTTTCAGTAATTTTTGACTTGCCTGTCAAAGTGCGGACAATGCTGCTGAATGTATTGGTAATTTTCTCTAACATAAGATTTCCTTGCCACCAAAAATAATTTGAACTATTCTACCACAGAAGCGCCAGACCTTCAAGCACAGGTTTTTGGCAAAGCGGACTTCCGCACTCAGAATCTTCTCAGCGGACAGTCAGAGGCTTTGATTCTGCCGCATAGTTCCGCCATGCCTGTGTTTGCAAAGTAGTCCGAGAGTACGTCTTTTGAGACCCTTGCCTGTGGACCGATGCAGATTTCGCGGAAAAGCGACTGGTAAGGAACCCCCAGGGTGGAACAGACATTGCGCAGGTTGAGGATGTAGTATTTCTTGATGTTGGTTTCCTCCACAAAGAAGTGGGGCTTTCCAAGATATTCAAAGTCGTTGTCAGGCATGGAAACAAGCCTGTATTCCTTTTCGCTGATGAACGAGGGATGCTTGAACAGAGGGGAACTGTTCACCACTGCATTGAATACTTCCCGGACGCGGTCTTTGTCTTCCGAACTGCCGGATGTGACGAGGTTTGCCAGTTCCTCCGCAATATAGTGGCTTCCGCTGGTACGGGAATAGTTCACCTTGCACAGAGGAGCGTGGCCGGCTTCGCCTATGCGCGCAAGAAGTTCCATGTCAAAGGCTATGCAGACGCCCATTCCGTTCTTTGCGTAGCGTGCCCATTGGGCTGCATCGTCGGAATATTCACTGAAGCAGGCTGCAAAGCTTGAAAGATGTTCAAAATCGCGCAGGTTGTCCGCAAAGAGTCTGTCTACTTTGCCGGCATAGGCTTTCCCGGTGAGTTTCTTGACCGCGAGGTTCAGTTCCTTGACGAACCACTCCATTTCCTGACTGTCATTCATGCGGCGGAGGTTCCACAGCCAGATTTCTCCGTTCGTGATGATTCCGCGCATGGCATTGAAGTCCGTGTAATGGTATAAAAGCACATGTCCTCCAGAAAAAAAGGCAGGCCGACTGCCGGTAAAACCACCGGGCTGCGGTTAAACAGACACCGCACTGCTTTGACCAATGGTCAGTCGCTTAAACAGCCCCCGTGCCGCTCCCCCCCCAGGCGTACCACCAAACCCGCCGCCTAACGGCTGGAAACCAGTTCCAGAAGACATTCCTGAGGAGTAATCTCCTTGTTCAGCACGCGGTACAAGGCATCGCAGATAGGCAGCTTGAGCCCCTTTTCCACAGCAATCTGATGCACATACTTACAGGCAATCGCACCTTCAGGAAGATATCCCACCTTCTTGACATTTGCAATAAGGTCGTCAAGGTTTTCAAAACGGCTCAGCATGTCAGTCTTGATGATATCCTGTCCAAAGCGTCTGTTACGGCCGTATTTACTCTTGCAGGTAACGTCAAGGTCACCCACACCGCTTATCGAAGTGAAAGTGGCGGCATGTGTGGCGCCCATCGCAAAACCGATAGTCTGAATCTCGTTCAGACCGGCCGCCATCAAAAGACTTTCCGTGTTGTCGCCAAAGATGTCGCTGGTTTCGGCAATGGCATCAAGGCTTCCGTAAACAGTCGCAATCACATTCTTGACAGCCGCACAGACCTGCACGCCGATAACGTCAAAGCTTGCGTAGACCATAAGTCCCGGAACACGCATCATGTCCCGCATACGGACGGCATTGCGGTGATGGTTGCTGGCGGATATAAGCCCTGTGATTTTTCCAAGCGCCACTTCCTCCGCATGGGAAGGACCTGCAACGTAGACTGTGGCATTCTTGTAGCAGGCAGGGAGCGCGCTTTCCATAGTGTCCAGCACAAAGTGCGGTGTACCGTCGGCAGAGGGCACAAAACCCTTGGTCAGGGAACCGATTATGGAAGAACCGTCGGCCACGTTGGGCACATCCGCAAACTGTCTGATAGTGGAAGCCAGATAAAGCGAAGGGCTTGCCATTATGATGAATTCCTTGCCGGTGGCAACAGCCTTTATGTCCCCGCTTGCCCTGAGAGTGGGGTAGAGCTTGTATCCCGGCAGGTAGCGCTTGTTTTCATGCTCAGTATTGATGGACTCGACAACATCAGGCTCAAGTGCCCAGACCTCCACATTATGTCCACCACGTGCAAGGGAACATGCCAATGCCGTACCCCATGCACCTCCGCCTATAATTCCAACCTTTCTGCAGTCCATATAAAAACCTTCTGTGTAAAAAAGCCCCGCATAAGTGCAGGTGATGACATGATTATAGCATATTTTTGCAATAAAACATAGTGTATTTTTTTCGTTTTGTTCCATGCGCCGTCCATTCACCCCTAACCGGCCTTCCAGGGCTACGCTCCCGCTCGGTGCTGCGCACCAGGCCTGCGGCCTGCCCTTACACGCCGGGGCGTGCATCATTTTTTAAATTGATTTCCATGAACAGAACCTTACACCCCTTGAATAAATCTGCAATTTATTGTATTTTTTCGCAATGAGTACAAGATGTTTTGCAATGTTGAAGCCTGGTGTCCTTAACCGCAGGCTTGTTGGCGAAGTTATCAGCCGCCTTGAGAAAAAAGGCCTGAAACTTGTCGGTCTCAAATTGATGACCATCACCCCGGAACTTGCCGCCGAGCATTATGCCGAGCACAAAGGCAAGCCTTTCTATGATCCACTGGTGGACTATATCACCAGCGGCCCTGTCGTTGCAATGGTATGGCAGGGAGACGACTGCGTGGCTCTGGTACGCAAGCTCACAGGTTCTACAAGCCCTGCTGACGCTCAGCCAGGAACAATCCGCGGAGACTTCTGTTCACACACATCACATAACATTATCCATGCAAGCGACAGTGACGAAAGTGCCCGCCGCGAAATCGACCTGTTCTTCAAGCCGGAAGAGATTGTGGACTGGGAAGATCAGGCATCTATCTGGTTCTAAGGCAGAATCTGGGCGGAAGACCAGATGTGCACCCCGGCGTGTAAGGGTGGCGCAGCCAGTGCCTGCCGCAGGCAGGTACCGCGCGTAAGCAAGCCCTGAAAGGCCGGTGGCTCAAAGCCGTGCACAGTTCCTGAAAAAAGAAACCGTCCCCAAAGCGGGGACGGTGCAAAGAATCAATTGAAAATCCCTACAGTTTGATTTTTACTCATCGTTTTCTTCGGATTCAGCTTCGTCTTTTTGGGCAGACTTTGACTTTTTGCCGGAAGAAAGGTTCACGTCGGCACCGTTGATGTTGATGTTCTTGTTCACCTTGGCGTCGTAGGTTGAAGCCTTCATTATTTCGGTAAAGTCCACGCCTGTGGCTTCGCTCATTGTGTCAAAGAGCTGCTTCATGATGACAGGCATGCTGCCCGTCACGCGGCCGATACCGGCGTCACCGTTGCCTGTTCCGTAAATGCTGATTTTGTCAATCTGGGAAAGCGGCTTTGCAATCTCTGCGGCAATCTGCGGCATCACTTTTATCATCATCTCTGCCATAGCGGCGCCGTTGTACTTTTTATACGCTTCGGCCTTAAGGTCCATGGCCTTTGCCTCGGCTTCTCCCTTTGCGCGGATTGCCTCTGCCTCTGCCTTACCCTTTGCGCTTATACCGGCGGCTTCTGCCTTTGTGGTGGCTTCTATTCCTGCTGCCTCTGCCATAGCCTTTGCCTTTACCGCAGCCGCTTCCTGCTCGGCGGCAAACTTCTCCGCTTCTGCAAGGCGCATCTGGGCCTCTGCCTTCTGCTCCTGCTCGTACTTGTCTGCCTCGGCGTTGCGCTGGCGGGTGATAAGGTCGGCCTCTGCGTCTTTTTCGGCCTTGTACTTCTCGGCATCTGCCACTTTGTTCATGGTGGCCTGGAGTTCCTGTTCCTTGATGATGACCTGCTTCTGCCTAAGGTCGGCTTCACGCTCTGCCTTTGCAATCTCGGCGTTGACGGCGGCTGTCTGGATGGTCTTGAGCTGCTCCTGCTTCTGGATTTCGTAAGCGGCATCAGCTTCGGCCTTTGCGGTGTCGCTGGCTTTCTTGAGGTTTGCCTTCTTGATTTCAAGCTCGTTCTGCTTTTCCGCAATCTGTGCGTCGGCGGCGATACGTGCGTCGTTTGCGGCTTTGTCGGCATCGGCCTGTGCGATTGCAACTTCCTTGTCCGCAGTAGCCTTTGCGATGGCTGCATTCTTCTTGATCATGGCGGTGTTGTCCATACCCATGTCGTTGATGAGGCCGTGTTCGTCCACAACATTCTGGATGTTGCAGGAAATAACGTCTATGCCCAGGGCTTCCATGTCCTTGGCGGCCTTTGTCATAACCTGGTCGGAGAACTGGTCGCGGTCGGTGTTTATGGTCTTGAGGTCAAGTGTGCCGATGATTTCGCGCATGTTTCCCTGGAGGGAATCCTCAAGGTCTGCGGCGATTTCCTCCGGCTTTTTGTTCAGGAAGTTCCTTGCCGCAAGCTGAATCCCTTCCGGGTCGTTCTTTACGCGGACCTTTGCAATTGCGTCAACCTTGACGTTGATAAAGTCGCTGGTTGGAATGAAGGTGTCGGTCTTGATGTCGACGGAAATCTGACCAAGATAAATCTCGTCCACACGCTCAAAGAACGGAATGCGCAGCCCCGCACGTCCGGCAATAACCTTTGGAATCTTGTGAGGACCGGAAACAATCTTTGCAATATCCGGCGGACTTTTTGTGTAGCCGATAAGAAGGAACAGCACGACAAGTGCCGCCACGATGACCACCGGCAAGAACCATGGCTGTGAAACAAATCCCATAATAGTCTCCTGTTTTTTAAAGTAGAGAAGATGAGTGCAGGTTAAAACCCGCAGAGCCATCTTGAACTCTGGAAACTATCATACAACAAGTGTGAGCATAATGCAATTGTTTTTCCCCCGGGTTGGTGCCCCCGTGCTGTCTGATTTTTTGAATTCTATGGAAACCACATTGAAAAATCGGTTTTTCATGTTATACTCCTATATATAGGCAGCTAGGAAATCAGTATGCGGCCGGCAGCCACTTTGTGTCGGCGTTTTGTCAAAATTGATTTCCATAAATTCAGGCAGTTTTTTTTCTTAATAATCAGGAGTACGATATGAAAAAAAAGTATGGAAGAGTTTTGAAAAGGGCATTCTTGCTGTTTACCCTGTTTACCGCAGTAATGCTGTTTGCTTCGTGTGCAAATTTTATGACCGGTGAAAAGCAGAAGGAAGCTCTTGAAAAGGAAGTGGAATACGCAAAGGCCGCTCCTGTGACTCCTGTTGTCCAGGCAAAACCTGGGCAGGGTACGGCCTATACAGATGTTACGGTGATAAAACTTGGGTACCCGTTCAACGTTTCGTTCGAGCCGAATACAAGTGTCGCAAGCTTCAGGCGCTGGGTTGCCTATCAGAATTACGACAAGGAAAACCAGGTCAAACTGGACGAGTCTGTGGTCGAGTTTTCTGATCCGGACAAACTTGAGACAAGCGTCACAATTAAGCAGCCGCTTACAAACATACGTATTCTCCCGTATTGTGTCTCTTACCCTTCCATAACATTCAGGAATCCTGTGTGCGGAGACAACAGAAACGCCGGTTCCATCTCGCCCTTTGGAACTTTTACGGAAACTGTGGACGAATGGTTCTCGGTCACAATTGCCTGCAATGATCTTTACGCCTTTGCCCCGCAATCTGATTCCATGCCTGTGGGACGTTTTACTGTCTTTGACCAGTCTGGAAAAGAAGTTCCTGACTTTTCGAATCTTTTTGAGATAGATGCGGAGTCATACCAGATTTCAGACGATCTTTCTTCTGTCCAGGTCAAGATGAAGGTTCTGGAAAACGAAGATATTGATGTGAGCGGCTACAGCATCTCCGCGGTGCTTGAAAAAAGACCTGAAATCACATACGCAATTCCTTCCACCGGTGCCACGGACATTTTCCGCTCCTTCCCGGTAAGGCTCTACTTTTCCAAGGAAATGGACTGGAACAGCTTTGAACTGAGCGATTCGGGATTCCCGGAAAAAGTCACAATCACCTGTCTGGACAGTCCTAGCGACCAGATTACCGAAGTAAACAAAAATTCCGGCCTGAGGTATTTTGCAAGACCTTCCATGGACGAAAGAACTAACAAGTACATAAAATTTGCCTCCAAGAGTAAGACAGAAAATGACTGGATTCCTGCCAACACCTTTGTGGTGGTCACGGTTTCCGGGGATGTAAAGGACATTAACGGCATTCCTCTTGGCAAAGATTTTGTCCTGCGCTACACAACCGGCAAGCAGGGCGATGCCTATGGCCCTGACATAAAGAATCCTGTGTTCAAGTACAAGTCATCATCCACCGAGACCAGTTTGAGCACAGAGCAGCTGTGGGACGAAACCTCAAGCAACAGTATTGTCATATTGAATCCGGGTGCAGGCTTTACTATGAAAAACGGTGAAACCGGTGGGCTGGGTGAAAATCAGTTCAAGCTGAGCTATTCTGCCGAAGATTCTTCCGGAATAGACAAAATGTATGTGACAGAGCGGCTTCTCTATGTTCCTGAGGGAGTGCGGATTCCTGACTCCGGCGGAACATACAGGACTGCACCTCAAGGCGGATGGCGTCTGTTTGAATTCTCCACTGCAAAAGCCATAGACAGCTGGAACGGCAATAAACTTACCTTTACCGATGCAAGCGGTAACATCTGTTATTTCAGCAGGGAGGATTTTGAGATTCAAAAGGAAATCCATCAAAGCCTTGTGAACATAAGCACCGCCGCGAACTCTGGCGACCCCAATGCAGCTTCTGTTCCTACTGCCGCTACAGAAGCCGGCTGGAATGTAGGCCTTATGTATGACGGCATCCACGGCTTTGAACTTAGCGCGACAGACAAGCTTGATCAGCTTTCAGAATCCCCGGCTCCATTCTTTGTTTCAGTCGACACAACGGCGCCAAGTCTTTCCCAGCTTGCTACCTCCAATTTGACAGAGGCCGGCAGTGTCAGTCTAATTGGAACCTTGCATTGTTACAATGCCGAAAACAGGACAATTTCGTTCAGTGCGGTTCAAAAGGTAATGGATAACGGCAGCATATCCACTCCAAGGTCAACTGACGGAATTGCTTACTGGAAGATTGCCTTGTCTGATTATTCCTGGCAGATTCCTGAAGCGGAGGCCTGGTCAGAGTACAAGGATACGGACGAGGAAATTCAGGTGGAAATGCCTGAATCCACTTTTGACAGGGAGTATTATGTCTGGTTCAGGCTTAAGGACTCTATTGGAAATGAAAGCGTGCCGTACTGCCTTGATGACTTTAAAGCCCTGCTGGACGTTACAAAGCCTGCTGTGCCTTATTGTGTGGATTCTGATTCTGCTGTAAGCCATACAGTTGATTCTTCTGCTTTCATCTATATAAAGGGTGCATCTGCAGATGTCACGATAAAGAGTTCCGGTGACGGTTCTATCGGTTCTGGTATCACGGCATTCACATCAAATGCGGCTGCAGCTTCGCCCACATGGCTTGAAACCAGCGGCAACTCAAGGACATTCAGTCTTGCAAAGGATACAAGCTATGCATTTGCCATGAAGGACCTGGTGAATAACGTGAGCGGCACTTATGCAGTTACGGTGAAAAAGGATTCTTCTGCGCCGGAGCTTGAAGTCAAGGTGGAAGACTCTGACTACGAGGCTGAGAACTATGTCATGAATGATAGCGGAAGTGTGCGCCTTACCATAACGGTTCATGACAAGGGTGCAGGTCTTGCGGATGGCGGAATTACTGTAAGCGGTCTCAAGAGAATCACATCCTGCACCCTTGGGGGAGCAAATGTTGCTTGTACTTCCGGTGTCATCAGCACGAGTGCCCGCGACAATAAAGAGCGTACTTACATTGTGACGGGAGAACTTGACGCTTATCAGGGGGCACTGAATGCAACCAAACAGTATACGGTGAGCGTCTCTGCAAAAGACTACTTTAACAACACTCCTGCTTCTGTCTCCAAGACAGTCAGGTACTCAAAGATACCTACCGTCACTGCTTCAAGTTTTGAAAACTGTGATCCTGTAATAAGCGGTTTCTCAAGGGATGGTGACGTTTCCTTCTATTTTACTGCTCAAGACACAGACACCGCTTTTGGCCTTGGCTCAATTGAGTTTGAAAACTTTACAATGAGTGCCTACAAGACTTCTTCCACAGGCAGCTGGACAAGTGCCACAAGAATACCTGTCACAGCCGGTACCACTTCCATCCTTAAATACTATGTGAAAGGCAAAGTGACCACTCCTTCCAAAGGCTATGTCATAGTCAAGGCTTATAAAAACACTGTTGATTTGTGCGGCAAAAAAACATTGAACTTTACTTATGATGCCACGGCTCCTAGTATCACTATAACTGAGTACAGGGGTGTGGCTTCCTCAAAAAACGGCTACACAAACTCTGCAGGCGGTACCAACAGCAACATGCTCACCTTTACAGTTTCGGATCCGGCAGGTCTTAAGGCTAATTCCATAAGCTTTGAAAACTTTACTGTCCAAAGTTATAAGATAGGTTCTGCCAGTTCATTTACTACAGGTCAAACAGTGCCTGTAAGTGCCGGAACTACAAGCATAACTGTAACTGTCCGCGGAGCATTCCCATCCACAACATACAGTCCAAAAATATATGCCGAGGACCGTCTGGGCAACAAATACTCAAGCGGTAACGGGGTGACAAAGAGCTTTATCCTGGATACTGCGGCGCCTACACAATCAAGCACCAAGCTGTGTGATATTACTAATGAATCTTTGACAGAATTTACAACCGGCACGGTAGCCTTGAATCTGTATAAGTTTGTTGATTCGGGCAGCGGCCTTGAATCTGTTACCGTCAGCGGAATGAACATTACTGCCTATTACAGGACAACAGGTACCAGCAACCTGCCTTCCTCATGGACAAGCTGTTCAAGCACAACAAGCGTCCCTGCCGCCGCATTGTTCACAAACGGAAGCAGCGGAACGACTTATAATGATATTTGGGTAAAGGGCACTCTTACTGCCACGTCAAACGGTGAGGCTTCTGTAGTGATTATCAGAAAAGACAGGGCAGGAAACTCTACGCAGGAAACAAAAAGGATAGTAAAAGATACCACTGCGCCTTCTTACAGCAATGTCTACCTGTATGACGAGTCATCCAAGAGCTCAAGTTATTCAAACGGAGACCTGGCCCTGCGCTTATACGGATACACTGACGGCAGCGGAATAGGATTGGATTCTATCACTGTAAGCGGAATGAGCATCACAGGCTACAGCACGGCAAACAGTTCTTCTATGCCGACAAGCTGGTCTACTATAAGCTCGACTAGCACGGTTCCGGATTCTGCACTTTACTCAAGCGGCAGCACGTTGCGCACCAATATATGGGTTAAGGGAACATATACCGGAAGCAATGGCACTGTCAGGGTGACAGCAAGTGATAAGCTTGGCAATTCCAACTATGTTGATAGGACAATAATTGTTGATACGGTAAAACCGAATAAACCGAATATTATCGTTTACGATTATTCTGATTACATTGCGACTTCTGATTTTAACTTGGCAAAAGGCAAGTCCAACGGAGATTTCTTGATAAAAATGTATAACACCAGCTATCTGAAGGATACGGGTGGTTCCGGACTGAGTTATATTCAGCTTAGCAATGCGAAGATTACCGGTTACTATGTTTCTGAGAGCTCCCCGTCGTCAATAAGCTTTACCTCGGTTACTCCTACGGCCGAAGTACCAAACCAGGTAATCAACACTTTGAACGGCAGCAATAAAACTACTGTCTGGTTACAGGCTACTGCTGACGGCAGCGACAATTCCACTTATACTGTGACAGCTACCGCTTATGACTATGCAGGCAACAGTCAATATGGTACGGCATCTCTTAAGCTGGACAAGACACGGCCTCACTTAAGCTATACTTCCATAACCGATGGTACTCAACTTTATTCTTATTCTGTCAGCCCTTCTGGTAATAATTATATTTACGCAAAGAAGGATAATAAATATTCCTATATTTACTACGATTACTATATCGAGATTGACAGAGCTTCCAACAAAGATTCAATCAAGCTGTCCGGCATGGATGCTTACGATGGTTCCGGAGTTGGCGCGGATACCTCAGTTCCGCTTAGGTGGGAGCGTTATCTGGACAAAGGAACTTACTGGGAGTACAAGGCTGGTGGTTCATTTACCAACTACGGCACACACTCTGAAAACTGGAATTACAGTTACAAGACTAGCGGTGACTCTTACATCTATGTCTTCTACATGAAGGACACGCTTGGAAATGAAGGAACGACTTATTTGAGAATTGATCAGTAAGAAGGACAGCGTCTTTGGGGTTTTGTCTGTCAGGAGGGCAGACAAAAATACTAGCCCCGATTGTAGTGGCCGCCGCAGGCGGTTCCGACCGCAGGGAGGAATGGAGCGGGAGGGGCCCCGCGGAACCACGGAAAGCGGGTGGCGCGGGGTGGCCTGCGGCCGGTTGCAGCCATTATCATTTTGTCAACGAAGCGGTGTGCTTCGGATTAATGTAATAATTTAAATTAGATTCAATAATTCCTGGGGCGTGTCGATTAGTTTTTGCGCGCCGTGTTCCAGGAGAAAGTCTCTGGAGCGGAATCCCCATGTGACGCTGATGCAGGGGAGGCCTGAATTTGAGGCGGTTTTTAGGTCCACGTCGGAGTCGCCTACGTAGACGGCCTGGCTTTTTGTGCTGCCTAGATTTTTAAGCACCTGGATTACTGAGTCTGGGTAGGGTTTGCGTCTGATTCCAAGGCTTTCTTTTTCCCCGATGGCGCAGTTGGTGCTGATTGTCTCGGAAAAGAAGAGTTCGTTGAGCTGTTTGACCTGCTCGTCGGGTTTGTTTGAGACTATTCCGCATTTGTAGCCGCGCTTTTTGAGTTCGGTAAGGAGTCCGGCGATGCCCTGGTACGGGGCTGTCTTGTTGTGCCAGTTCTGGCTGTAGTTTGTGCGCATTGTTTCAAGTGCCTTGTTGAAAAGCGGGTTGTCTTTTCCCTGGGGAATGGCTTTTTCTATCAGGACGCCCAGTCCGTTGCCTACAAAGCTGCGTACCTGGTCCAGGCTGTGCTGTGGAAAGCCCAGGCTCTGCATGGTCTTGTTGCAGCTGTCGCACAGGTCCTGCAGTGTGTCAAGCAGGGTTCCGTCCAGGTCGAAAATTACGGTGTCAATTTTTTGGTTGTTCATATGGCTGTGATTTTAATGAGTTTGGGGCATTCTGGTCAATATGAGTTTTTGCCGCGTGGAAATTGATACCCGCTTCCTGCCGCCTCTTTGCCATTTTTTTTTGCGCTTTACGAATTTTTGATAAATATCCAAAGTTTTTTTAAAAAACGGGCTTATAGCATTTGACATTACTTGTGTAATAATTTACTATAAAAGGGAATAATTCTATTCAAAGTGGAGAATAAAAAAGATGGTGAACATCATACTTTACATTGTTCTCCCCGTTGCAGGAATTGTTCTTGGATGGACGATTCGCTGGGTTTATGCCAGATTTCAACTTTCCGCTTCGGAGCAAAAGGCCGAACGCGTTAAACAGGATGCTATAAAAGAAGCTGAAGCTCTCAAAAAAGAGATTCAGCTACAAGCAAAAGAACAACTCATTCAGGACCGAAACCAGCAGGAACGGGAGAAC
>CAMNHD010000020.1 GCA_946538875.1 uncultured Treponema sp. | reverse complement strand
CACGGCTGAGTATCTCAGTGACACGCGGCGAGCAGAAACCTGCCTGGCACCGGCCCATTCCTGCCCTTGTACGGCGCTTAACACCGTCCAGATCCCTTGCACCAAGCGGTGACTTGATGGAGGCAACAATTTCTCCTTCCGTAATCATCTCGCAGCGGCAGATAATCTGACCATAGCGTCTGTCTTCCTTTATAAGAGCAAGCTTTGTCTCCTTGTCAGCATTCTTGAATGAAGTGATTCCCTTTCGTTGAGCCACAAAGTCAGGCCTTTCACTTGTATCCAGCCCGGCTTTTCCCAACATCCTGACTACATCAACCGCAATGGCAGGTGCGGCTGTCAGTCCAGGGGAACAAATTCCTGCCACGTTAAAGAAGCCTTTTACCGCAGAGTCTTCCTCAACAATAAAATCGTCATAGTCCTTGAGAACAGCACGGATTCCCGCAAAAGAGTTGATTATATTGCGGCGCGGAATATCCGTCACACTCTGGAGGGCAGCCCTTACCACATAGTCCTGATACTCGGAAGAAGTTCCTGTATAGTCCTGCTCGTACTCAGCAAGATCCTGGGCACTTGGTCCGATAAGAATATTCCCGTCAACAGTCTGCGTAACAAGAACACCCTTTCCCATTGCATTGGGAGTCTGGAAAAGCACATGATTTACAAGAGACTGACACTTGCTGTCAAGCAGACAATACTCACCCTTGCGCTGTATAATCTTGAATTCCCTTGCACCAGCCATTGCGGAAACTTTGTCAGCCTTTAGACCAGCCGCATTGACAACAAATCTTGAACGGAGGAGTCCTGCACTTGAGCCAAGTGAAAAAAGCCCGTCTTCATCACGGCTGATCGAATGGACCATAGTGTTGCGCATAAATTCAACACCGTTAATCACCGCACTTTCAGCAAAGGCCCATGTTGCCTGATAAGGGGAAATGATTCCAGCACTTGGAGCGTAGAGAGCCCCCAATGCCGCTTCGTTGATATTTGGTTCAAGGCAGCGCAGCTTGGCCTGGTCAAGCACAACAAGTCCAGGCACGCCGTTCTGCTTTCCGCGTTCAAAAAGAGTGTTCACTTTTTCAAGACCTGCCGCATCAAACGCAAGCACCAGTGAACCAAGGTTCTTGTAGTCAAAGTTAAGCATCCTGGCAAGCTCGGGATACATAGCCGCCCCCTGCACATTGTACTTTGCCATAAGGGAGCCGGGTTTGGGATCATAGCCTGCATGGACAATTCCTGAGTTAGCTTTGCTGCATCCACAGCTCACATCATTCTCCTTGTCCAAAAGACAGACTTTTGCACGAGTCTTGGAAAGCTCCCTTGCAATGCACGAGCCGCTTATTCCCGCACCGATTATTATCACGTCGTAAATATTTTGTTCAGCCATCGGTATTCTCCTATTATTCAAAGGTCCAGTCTTAGACCTGTTCTTCCTTAATCCAGCTCTTGCTGCGTTCAACAGCCCGCTTCCATTGATCATAAAGTTCGTGACGTTTTGAAGACTTCATCTCCGGGGTAAAGATGCGGTCAACCTTCCACTTGTCAAGGATTTCCTCCTTGTCCTTCCAGATTCCAACCGCAAGCCCCGCACAGAATGCCGCACCAAGGGCAGTAGTCTCCACGTTCTTTGGCCGGTACACTGGTTTGTTAAGAATATCCGACTGGAACTGCATCATCACATTGCTGACACTCGCTCCCCCGTCAACCTTTATTTCCTTGATTGAAAAGCCCGCATCCTCCCTCATGCACACAAGCATATCCTTCACCTGATAGGCGATTGCCTCGATTGTGGCACGGCAGACATGCGCCTTGTTCACACCACGGGTCAGTCCGACCAGTATGCCGCGGGCATAAGGATCCCAGTAAGGAGTTCCAAGTCCCGTAAATGCCGGAACAAGAATCGCACCGTTTGAGTCAGGAACACTTTCCGCAAGCTGGTCACACTCATGCGCCGAATGAATCAGACCAAGTTCATCCCTCAGCCATTTTATTGTAGCGCCGCCCATAAAGACAGAACCTTCAAGCGCATACCGGATTTTTCCGTTCAGGCCAATGGCAATAGTCGTAAGAAGATTGTTCTTGCTCATAATTGGTTTTGTACCCGTGTGCATGAGCATAAAGCATCCGGTTCCGTAAGTAGTCTTCACGCTGCCCTTGGTGAAACACCCCTGACCAAAAAGAGCCGCCTGCTGGTCACCGATGCATGAGGCTATCGGAATTTCCCAGGAACACACTTCCTTGTCGGTTGTACCATATATATATGAAGAATCCTTCACTTCAGGAAGAATGCATCGCGGAATATCCAGGAGCTCAAGCAGTTCATCATCCCAGTCAAGAGTACGGATGTTGAACAGCATGGTACGGCTTGCGTTGGTGTAGTCAGTTACGTGAACTTTGCCGCCGGTCAGCTTCCACACAAGCCATGTGTCTATCGTTCCGGCAAGAAGCTCTCCATTCTCCGCCTTTTTACGGGCATCCTTAACATTGTCAAGAATCCACTTTATCTTTGTTCCGCTGAAATAGGCATCAGGAATAAGACCTGTCTTTTCCTGAATCATAGTTCCCTTGCCGTCCTGAATAAGTTTCTGCGCAAGAGAAGCAGTTCTCCGGCACTGCCACACAATAGCGTGGTAGATAGGTTTGCCGGTGTTCTTGTCCCAAAGCACCACTGTTTCCCGCTGATTTGTTATACCGAGTGCCGCAACCTGCTCAGGCTTAATCTTTGCCTGCCTGACCGCTTCCTGGGCAACAGCAAGCTGACACAAAAACAATTCGTCGGCATCATGCTCCACCCAACCCGGCTTTGGGTAATACTGGGTGAATTCCCTTTGGGATGATGTTACCTTCTGTGCATTGCTGTTGAATAGAATTGCACGGCACGATGTTGTTCCTTGATCCAATGCTAGTATGAATTTTTTTGTTTGAGACATCACAGCCACCTTTTGATGATGAGCAATTTTTTTTAATCACTCTTGATAAAAATTATACCACACATATTGGAATCCGCAAGATTTCAAGGTGGATTTTTTTTCAGTGGAATTTTGCCGGAAATGGGGCTAGAAAATTTCAGTCTTATCCATTAGAATCAAGGTATGATTGCAGGCTTTAGGACTATAGCACTCTGTACTGCCCGTATTCACGACATGCTCTGCTATGAGTTCGTGACCACATTGAACAAGATTCTCGTACAAAATGGATTCAGACTTTTTGTCTACAACATCTGCACAGACTTGTACTGGAACGAAAATACCCCCGGAGCAGAATCTTCCATTTATACTTTTGTGGACAACGAAAATATTGAAGCCGTAATCGTGATGGACGAAAAAATAAAAAGCAAGACCATCACACAGGGAATAATCGAAAGGGCAAAAAAATTCAACAAACCGGTTTTTGTCATAGACGGAAATTACCCAGGCTGCCACTGCATCAGCTTTGACTATTCCAAAGGATTTGAAAACGTAGTCCGTCATGTGATTGAACATCACCACATCAAAAAGCCGCATTTTATGTCAGGAATTCCGGAAAACGCATCCTCCGAAGTGAGGGTCAGAATTTTCAAGCGTGTGCTGACTCAGAACGGAATCCGCTTTACACCCGACATGGTAAGCTACGGCGGTTTTTCCGCTTCACCGACACAGCGCGCCACAGAAATGATTCTTGCCAGGGGCAATCTTCCCGAAGCAATAATCTGTGCAAACGACGTGATGGCGCTGAACGTGACCCTCGTGCTGCAGAAATACGGCGTGAACATTCCACGACAGGTTCTTGTGACAGGCTTTGACGGCATTCAGGAGATTTATTCCTCAGTCCCGCAGATCACATCATGCTTCTGCGACCACAGCAAGATTGCCACCCTTACCGCCACAAAGCTCCTGCAGGTGCTTGACGGAAAGGAGATTGAAAACGAACTCCTTGTGGAACCTGATCTCATCATCTCGGAGTCATGCGGCTGCCACCTTGGGTCAAGGATTCACTCACCGGATTATGTGGACATGCTCAACAGCCGCTACTATTCATTCCCTGACGAAACCCGTTCACTCTTCCGCATTGTGGAAAAGATGCAGCAGGCCCGCTCGCCACAGGAAGCCTCCCAGCTTTTGAACAGGGACGGAATCTATTCGCTCACATGCATTCTGTCCAAACAGGTTGTAGACAGCGAGGTCAGCTTAACCACAGTGGAACTGCCCAAGGACAAAAACGAACCAGTCTGCCTGTTCTACGACTCTGACGCCGACAAACCCTTTGTGCCAAAAGATTTTCCTCTTGGACAGGTAATTCCCAACATGGCCAAGCTGATGGAAAAGAAATACCCGCTCATATTCAACTCGCTTGACTTCATGGGCATAGTGATGGGCTTTGTATGCTTCCACTTTGAAAACTACAACGCAATGAACTACACACGCATTCCGCTTTTGATGACCGCTCTCCGCAATGCCATCGGCGGCTTTGCCAACATGCAGTACCAACGCTACCTCCGCTCAAGAATGGAATCCCTTTACCAGATGGATTCGCTCACGCAACTGTTCAACAGACACGGCTTCAACAAGGCCTTTGAAAAATTCGTGAGCAATGTAAAAGAAAGGCGCTCCCAGGTGACGGTTGTTCTCTCTGACCTGGACAGTCTCAAATACATCAACGACAGGTTCGGACATTCGGCAGGAGACCTTGCAATCCAAAAGTCGGCTGAAGCATTAAAAAATTCCTGTCCAAGCGAGGCGCTCTGCGTAAGGTTCGGCGGAGACGAAATGCTTGCCGTCATGGAAGGAAGGCTTGACGCAAAGGATATCAGCAGCAGAATCAAAGCATTCCTTGACCAATACAACTCAGGCGCAAACAATCCCTTCATCGTCTCCACCAGCGTAGGCGTCTACAACACCAGCTGGAAGCACAACCTTGACTTTGAGACCCTTGTACGCAAATCAGACGCCGCCATGTACCGCACAAAGAAACTCAAAAAAAAGCACGGGTTCTCCATCCTTTCCAAGCGATAACGCAGCAGACTTAGCCCCAAACACACAAACCGCAGCCCTCACCAGTCAAATTGCATAAAAAAAACCGGTCCTGTACAGGCCAAAGCCCATAAAAGACCGGTAAGGGTAAATTATGCACTAGTCGGACAAGACATCCGCAGACCAGGTTATCTTGAAAGCAACTTGTTCAAAGACTTTACAAACTCAGCAGGATCGCTAAGCTCGGAACCATTCACCAGAAGAGCC
Source organism: uncultured Treponema sp. (assembly GCA_946538875.1). The sequence continues at coordinate 6,677 of CAMNHD010000020.1, read as the reverse complement.
TGGTCAAGCAGAACCTCGCACACGTTCGCAATGTAAGCCTCGTCAGTCTCAGACTCAAGCTTCTTTACAATAGCATGGTCCGCATTGATTTCTAGAATCGGCTTTACCATGCTGGTGTTTCCCTGCCCCATAGCACGCATCATGCGCTCCATCTGCAGAGAAGGATCATTTTCGTCAATCACAACACAAGATGGACTGTCGGAAAGCCTCTTGGAAAGAACAACATCCTTGACGCGTCCTTCCAAAGCCTTCTTGATTTTTTCCTGAACAGGTTTAAAGGCCTCTTCCTTCTTCTTGGCCTCTTCCTTGTCCACACCAAGCTCTTCGTCACTTCCGGCGCGGTTAACAGACTTAAGGTCGTAATCCTTGTACTTGCCGTAGGCAGTAATAACAATGTCGTCAATATCGTCAGCCAGAATCAGCACCTCAAAGCCCTTCTTCTGGTAAGCCTCAAGCAGAGGACTTGCGCGCAGATTCTTTTCGTCAGAACCAGTGATGTAGTAGATAGCCTTCTGACCTTCCTGCATCCTTGAAACATAATCCGCAAGAGTCGTCCATGGAGTTTCACCCTCGGCATAAGACCTGCCAAGTTCGGCAGTAGTCTTAAAGCGGACAATCTCTGCAATCTCGTCACGGTTCAGATAGTCAGAATACAAACCTTCCTTGAGCGGCCTGTTGTAGTTCTTTACAAACTTTCCCCATTTCTCAACAAGAGCCTTGTCGTCGTCGGAAAGAGTTGGATTCTTCAAAGCCTTGTCAGCAGCGGCACCCAGATTCTTGAATTCGCCAAGAAGCTTCTTTACAGACTGACTCTTGATAGTCTCAAGAATGCGGTTCTGCTGCAGGATTTCGCGGCTCACGTTCAGAGGCAGATCCTCGCTGTCGATGATACCACGGACAAAGCGCAGGTAGCTGGGCAAAAGCTCACGGTCATCGTCAGTGATGAACACACGCTTTACATATAGCTTCACGCCACTCTTGTAGTCAGCCTGGTACATGTCGAACGGAGCCATCTGAGGCACGTAGAACAGAGTAGTGTATTCCTGAGTACCCTCAGCATGAGTGTGCACATACATCAGCGGGTCAGTACCGTCATGGCTCACAGTCTTGTAAAAGTCGTTGTAGTCAGAATCCTTGAGCTCGTTCTTGTTGCGCTTCCACAAGGCACTTGCAGAGTTCACCTGCTCCACCTTTGACTCAGTTCCGTCAGCCTTGCCGTCCTTGTCGTACTTGTTCTGGGTGTAGTGCAGGTAGATCGGAAAGGCAATGTGGTTTGAATACTTCTTGATAAGATCGTCAATCTTCCAGCGGGAAGCATAGTCCTTGCTGTCGTCGTTCAAATGAATCTCGATAGCAGAACCGTAAGTCTCAGGCTTGTCAAAACCATACTGCTTTGCGGCGTCGCTTGAAGGAGCAAGTTCCTCAATATCATAAGCATTAGTACCGTCAGAACTCCAGTGCCATGCCTTGCCGTCAGAACCAGCCTTGCGTGTATACACATCAATCTTGGAAGCCGCCATGAATGCGCTGTAAAAGCCCACACCAAACTGACCGATCAAGTCAGAATTGCTGTTGCCGCTCTTAGAAAGCTGCTCGATAAAAGCCTTTGTTCCGCTGCGGGCAATAGTACCCAGGTTGTCGCCCAAGTCCTTTTCGTCCATACCGATACCGCAGTCCTGAACAGTCAGGATATTCAGCTTGTCGTCAAAAGTAATGTCAATGCGCGGGTCAAAAGCAAGACTCTTGTAAGCATCGTTGCTCACCGTAAGATACTTGAGCTTGTCCAGAGCGTCAGAAGCGTTGGAGACAATCTCGCGCAGAAAAATGTCCTTGTTTGAATACATTGAATGGATAATCAGCTTGAGCAGCTGGTTCACTTCAGTCTGAAACTGATACTTTGCCATGATTTTCCTTCTGTAAAAAAAAGATTTGGGGACAGAACCCCGACACTGTAACTAAAAGATAATAATTTCACCCGCCAATCGGCAAGTATTTTTTTCATTTGAACTGCACCACATCTTCCAGAACGCACCGTCAGCTGCAACCGGCCGTCCATTGCACCGCATTCCCCGTCATTCCGGGTTCCGCGGGTCCCTCCCCGCTCCAGCCTCCTCAGTCGCCTGCGCTCCCTGCGGTGGCCACTCCGTGCCCTCCAAGCCGGGCGTAGCCGGAATTATTTTGCGGAACAATGGCCTGTGTTCCTGACTGATGAAAAATATGGAAATTGTAAGATTCTCCTTGAAATACTTGCGGATTTTTACTATTATGTGGCATGGAATTGCTAGAAGAACGTATCCGTAAAGACGGCCTGGTGCTGCCTGGAAATATTTTGAAGGTGGGCAGCTTTTTGAACCACCAGATTGATGTGGCTTTGATGGATCAGCTGGGAGCGGAATTTGCTTCTCTGTATAAGGGGACTCCTGTCACCAAGATTCTGACGGTGGAGGCAAGCGGAATTGCTGTCGGCTGTTCGGTTGCCCGGCAGTTCGGGGTGCCGCTGGTTTTTGCCAAGAAGCATCAGAGCAGCAATGTGAACGAGGATGTCTACTGTACCAGTGTCTGGTCTTACACTCACGCACGTAATTACAATGTTGTGGTTTCAAAGGACTACATTTCCAAAGATGACAAGGTTCTGCTTGTGGATGACTTTCTTGCCAACGGCAGCGCTCTTTCCGGTCTGATTGACTTGGTTGAACAGGCCGGGGCTAAGGTTCAGGGGGCCTGCATCGTGATTGAAAAGGGCTTCCAGGAGGGCGGCGAACAGCTGCGTCTCAAGGGCTACAGGATTGAAAGCCTTGCAATTATCGATTCCATGTCTGCTGAGGACGGAATTGTATTCAGGCACTGAGCGGGGGCTTTCGTAACCGCGTGCCGCTTTCGTAACCGCGTGCCGCTTTCGTAACCGGGGCTGGCTTTCGTAACCGGGCACAATTTTTCCAAAACTGTTTATTCGGGGCTAAGTCCCCAAGGAGATTATAATGAATGCAAAAAGACTTGGTGCAATTGCATGCACTGTTTTGAGTCTGCTGGCTTTTAGTTTTACTGCCTGCGCAAAAAAGAACGGCGCACAGTCTTCCACAAATGAATCTGCCTCAAAGGTCCTGACTAAGGATCAGGTCAAGGTGGGTTTTGTCTACATCGGTTCAATCAATGATGAGGGTTACACCCAGGCTCAGGACCAGGGACGCCTTGCCTTGGTGGAGCAGGGATTCAAGACCATGTATGTAGAGAATGTTCCGGAAAATGCTGACTGCGAAAAGGTCATCCGCGACCTTATCGACCAGGGATGCAATGTCATCTATACAACAAGCTTCGGTTTCATGGACTGGACTATCAAAGTGGCTGCAGACTTTCCGAATGTAAAGTTCGGTCACTGCTCCGGCTACAAGACTGCCCCTAATGTCTCCACTTATTTCGGCCGCGCTTACGAAGCCCGCTACCTTGCCGGCATTGTCGCAGGTCTCAAGACCAAGGCAAACAAAATCGGTTACGTGGCTGCTTTCCCGCTTCCTGAATGCATCCGTGGCATCAACGGCTTTGCACGCGGCGTTCAGTCCGTGAATCCTGATGCAACTGTGGAAGTCATCTGGACAAACACTTGGTACGATCCGACTACAGAAAAGCAGGCTGCCATCGAGCTTCTGAACAAGGGCTGCGATGTTATTGAACAGCACCAGGACACTACTGCCCCGCAGATTGCAGCTCAGGAAAAGGGCGCCTTCGCAATCGGCTACAACGTTGCAACTCCTGATGCCGCACCAAAGGCTTACCTGACAGCTCCTGTGTTCCACTGGGCAACATTCATCCTTGACGATGTGAACCACATTCTTGACGGCACTTGGGAAAGCCGCTCCTACTGGGGTGGTCTTGCCGACGGCATGACTGACCTTGCACCTCTTTCCTCTCTCTGCGCTGAAGGCTCACAGGAAAAGGTTGACCAGGCAAAGAAGGCCATCATCGACGGTTCTCTCCAGATTTTTGCAGGTCCTATTGCCGACCAGAACGGAAGCGTCAAGGTTGCAGAAGGTTCTGTAATGAGCGACGATGAAGTCTGGAACATGAACTGGTTCATTCAGGGTGTAATCGGTACAATTCCGTCTAACAACTAATAAATGACTCTGTAAGGGAGGTGTCTTTTTAAAGGGGCACCTCTTTTTTGTTTTACGGAATCAAGGCTCTGCCAAATTCCCGGACCTTCCGGCAAGCGCAGGGCTTTCATTCCCAACCGGGATTTTTCCCAAAGGAATCACATGGACGCTGTAGCGGTAAAAAATCTGTCCAAGTCATTTGGCAGTGTACAGGCAAACAAAAACATCAACCTAGACGTAAAGCAGGGAGAAATTCTTGCACTGCTCGGAGAAAACGGCAGCGGCAAAAGCACTCTTGTGAACATGCTGTCAGGTATCTATGCTCCTGAAAACGGTGCGATTTACATAAACGGGAAACCTGTCTCGTTCGCTTCTCCTCAGGATGCCATCAAGTCCGGCGTTGGTATGGTGCACCAGCATTTTAAATTGGTTGAAGTGATGACAGTTCTTGAGAACATCACTCTGGGCGACAAGTCAGCCGGTTTCCTTCTCAGAAAAAAAGCTATTAAAAACAAAATAATTGAACTCCAGAAACAATTCGGTTTTTCTGTCGATGTTGACAGAAAGCTTTACACTATGTCTGTGAGCGAAAAGCAGACGGTGGAAATAATAAAGATGCTCTATCACGGAGCAAGGGTTCTGATTCTTGACGAACCAACAGCAGTGCTCACCCCTCAGGAAACGGACAGACTCTTTGAAGTCCTTGGCCGCATGAAGGCAGAAGGCTGCTCCATAATCATAATCACACACAAACTGAGCGAGGTCATGCGCATTTCCGACCGTGTGACTGTCCTGCGCAAGGGCGAGGTTGCCGGAACTGTAATCACAAAGGAATCCTCGCAGCAGGAACTTGCAGACATGATGGTAGGAGACAAGGTTTCTCTCCAGATAGAAAGGGCACCTGCCACCAAATCCGAGCGTCCTATGCTTGTGGTGCAGGGGCTTGAGTGCCGCGACAAGACTGGCGCAAAAGTTCTTGACGATGTTTCGTTTGAAGTCTTTGGCGGAGAAATCATGGGCGTGGCAGGAATTGTCGGCTCGGGTCAGAAGGAACTCTGCGAAGTTATTACCGGTCTGGAAAAGAATGCTTCTGGTCTTGTTGCTTTTGAAAAGAAGAACCTTCTGCTTATGTCACCGCTTGCAATCAAAAAACTTGGCGTGCGCATGAACTTTGTCCCGGAAGACCGCCTTGGCATGGGACTGGCAGCAGGCCTGGACATAACTGACAACATAATGCTGCGCACCTACGATGAAGGCAACAGCATACTTGTGGACCGCAGATCAGGACGTCAGAAGGCAGAGGAAATAGTTGAACGCTACCAGATTGCAACTCCGTCAATACATGCGGCTGTTCGCCAGCTTTCAGGAGGCAACATTCAAAAAGTGCTTCTTGGCCGTGAACTTGAACAGGCACCAAGGCTGCTTATAGCCTCCTACCCATTCCGCGGACTGGACATAGGAGCAACCAACAACATAATCTCTATGCTCAACGAACAGAAGCAGAAAGGAGTGGCGATTCTCCTGATTGCAGAAGACCTTGACCAGCTCTGTGCTCTCTGCGACAGACTGATGGTACTGCACCACGGCAGGGTCACCGGCATAGTGAATCCTCAGGAAACAAGCAAGGAATCTATTGGTCTTATGATGATGGGAGAAACAAAATGAGTCTACCGGTTGTACATACAGTTCTGCGCAAGCCCCTGCCCACACTACAGCGTGTACTTGTACGCGTGGGAGCAGTTGTAGCCGCAGTGATAGCATCTATGCTGATAATGCTCTGCATGAAGCTGAACCCCTTTGAAGTCTATTCAAAATTGGTTAAAGGCTCTCTTGGCACAGCCTACCGCTTTAGGGAAACAGTCAACAAGACAATACCGCTGACAATTCTTTCTCTGGGTACATGCATTGCATTCAAGATGAAATTCTGGAACATAGGCGCAGAAGGTCAGTTCTACATGGGAGCATTCGGAGCCACACTCATGGTCATGCTTTTTCCAGGACTGCCGGCTCCGGTTCTACTGCTGATGATGGCGCTGAGCGGCTTTATCTTTGGCGGACTGTGGGCGCTCATTCCTGCTGCACTCAAGGCAAAATGGGGAACAAGCGAGACTCTGGTGACCCTTATGCTGAACTACGTTGCACAGAGATGGGTGAGCTATCTCCAGTACGGTCCATGGCGCGACCCGGAGGGAAACGGTTTTCCCAGAATCGCACGCTTTGCACAAAACGCTGTCCTTCCAAAAGTAGCAGGCATCCACATCGGCTGGATTATTACGATAGTACTTGCACTCCTGCTTTTCTTTATGCTGAAAAGCACAAAGTTCGGCTATGAGATTTCTGTCATCGGCGAAAGTTCTCAGACAGCCAAATACGCAGGAATCAATGTGAACCGCACCATGATTTTTGCCGTAATGATAAGCGGCGGCCTCTGCGCAATAGCTGGTTTCATGCAGGCTTCCGCGATAGAGAACTCTCTTACCGACAACATGTCCAACGGACTTGGCTTTACCGCAGTAATCACAACATGGCTTTCCCAACTGACCCCCCTTCTTATGGTTGTGGTAAGGTTCCTGTTCTCCATGCTGATTC
>CAMNHD010000019.1 GCA_946538875.1 uncultured Treponema sp. | reverse complement strand
CCGCTGACCGCGCACCGCACCCCAGACCGCGCACTTCACCGCTGACCGCGCACTGCACCGCTGACCGCGCACTGCACCGCTGACCGCACACCGCACCCCAAACCGCACACTGCACCGCTAACAAAGCGACCGCAGCCCCTCAAGCGAATCAAACTCCGCAAAGAGCATAGCCCTTGCCGCATCGTCGCAGGGAATACGGTCCGGCACCATAATGCACTTCAAACCTGCAGAATAAGCGCTCAGAATCCCATTAGGACTATCTTCAACCGCAAGACAGTCCCCAGGTTCAAGCCCAAGCGCAGCACAAGCCTTCTGGTAAATCTCCGGGTGGGGCTTAGAAAAACTGATTTCATCCCCGCACACAAGCTTATCAAAAAAATCCAGAAGCCCCGCCTTACCAAGGAGAGACTCCACCAGCTCACGGCCGGATGAAGAAGCAAGGGCAAGCCTGTACCCCTTTCCCCTAAGGTAAGAAAGAATTTCCCAAGCATAAGGCTTCAGCGGCATACCGTCCTCACGGATCAAGTCCCAGGAAATATCACTCGTAAGCTGCCAAAAACCTTCACCGTCAAAATTCTGACCATAAAAATTCTTGAGCATAGCCACGCACTGTTTCTCGCTCACCCCAAGCACCCTGGAATGAATCAGGTCAATGTCCTCAAGCCCAAGCCGCTCCGCAGCAATCCGCCAGGCACTTTCGTAAACACGCTCGCTGTCAAGCAGAACCCCGTCCATGTCAAACACAATCCCGCAGACAGCCGCACCGCAGCCAGCAGTCCCGCCGTCACCGCTAAGTTCTGACCGCAGTTTCATTGTATTCCCCCACAACACGGCGTCTCCTGGAAATCTCCTGCTCAACCTTGGCCTTCACCGAATCAAAGTCAGTGAACTGAATGGCACGGATTCTAAGCTTGGCCGCAGCCTTGCAGTTTTCCTCCTTGTCGTCAATAAAAACAGTATCCTGCGGAGCCGAATCCTCCGCCATAAGGATAATCTTCCAGAACTCAGGGTCAGGCTTTGAAACACCCATAAAGCAGGAAGAATAAGTCTGGTCAAAATAAGAATAGTCCCCGCGCTCCAGATGAATCCTATAAAAACTTTCTATAGTATTTGTTCCGCAGACAACACGGTGCCCCATCCCCTTGAGTTCCCGCACCAGCCCCACAGTCTCCGGCTTGAGCTCAGGATGAAAAAGCATCTGCCACCAGTCAGTCTTCACCCCAATACCCGACCTCATGGAAAACATCCTCCAGAATTCCTGCGAACCGATGATACCGTCGGAAAGCATAGAGCGCAGATCCGTTGCCCCGCTCCCGCAGAAGGCATCAAACTCTTTCCTGCTGATACCAAGAATCTCACAGGCACGTTTTTCCACAGAAGCCGTGGTCGTCACAACCCCGCCCATGTCAAAGATAAAAAGCATACAGTCCCCCTGAACTCAAAGTCCCAGAACTTGTTTCAAATCCGCAAACTTTTCAAGCCGCGCAAAATAAGAATCCACCTCACCAAAACCGTACGCCGCCCACGCAAACGGAACACCCGCCTGCGCACAGGCATCAGCATCGCCCTTAGTGTCGCCCACATAAAGCGGCCTGGTCAGACGGTTGCGGTCCTTCAGGAGAATTATATTCTCAGCCTTCCCTTTCAGGGTCCGCCCGTAACATTCAAAATCCTTGATACAGGGTTCAAGCCCGGTCTTCTCCAGCATCAGCTGAATGTAACCGTCCTCGCAGTTGCTCACCACATAAAAAGGCACAGAGCGGCAAAGCTCATTCACAGTCTCCACAACCCCGGGATAAGTGATGTCAAGATTATTTTCCTTAAGCGCAATATGTTCCTCGGTGGTGCAGAGCGAGAGCAGGACCTCCCTCTCCGCGCGTGAAAGCTCAGGCCACAAATCCCTGGTAATCACATCCATCGTCTTTCCAAATTCCCCCTGAAGAATCTGGGCATTCACCTTGCGCGCCACAAAACCTGAAGCATCAATCGCCTTGTTCCATGCAACAGCCACAATTCCGGTCGTATTCCAAATTGTTCCGTCAATATCCAAGATTACAGAATCAAAATTTTCCATTTCCATAAAGATAATTCTAACACAGTTCAACTATTTTTTAAATACAGTTCTGAACGGCACTGCTCTGCCCCGGCTCACTGAACAGGCGCACCGCGCAGCAGACACTTCCGGCAAGATCCCCGCTTTCCGCGGTTCCGGGCCAAGCCCTCCATTGCGCCGCTGCGCTCTGCAACAAGCCGCTCCAATCGGGCGTAGGCGTCACCGGCCTTAAAGCACACACTTATCGGCCCATGAGCCAGACACCACAGCCAGGATGCAGACAGAACCCTTATTCCATCAGCTTAAGACAACGGCGGTAAGAATCCACCATGCCCACAGTCTGAACAAGAGTCAGAAAGCGCGGATCCTCATCACCAAGATTAAGTTCGTATGAGTCATTCATGATCATACCGACACATGGAAGAGTTGTAAGATCAGTCTTGTCAGAAAACTTCTCCACACCGGTAATCTCAAAGATTTCCATCTTCTGTCCGTCAAGCTGAATCAAGTCGCGTACAGAACTCTGGGGTGTATACTTTGCAACCAGCTCAGGATCATTGGAACCAGCACCAAAGGCCTTCCAGTTCTTGTCCTGTGTTATAAAGATGACAAAGGTGTATACACCGTCGGTCGCGGTGAACATCTTGAGCGGAGTCTGTGCTGTATTGTCGCCGTATTTCTGGTGGACAGTTATGGTCATCTTTCCACAGTCGCCGGAAGCAATGGTATAGGTGTTGCGCTTGTTTTTCCGCTTAAGGTTGATGTTGTAGCGTGAATTATAGTCAATATTATTGTAGCGCACGTAACCGTTCCAGACATACTTTTTCTTGTAATTAGTGAACAGCCACTTTCTAAAGACCTTGTTTTCCTTGTACTTATTCTTGTTCACTTCGGCAAGTTCACCATAGGTGTAGATTTTCTTGTCCTTTATCTTGATTATGCCGTTTTTCTTCATCTCGTCCCAGAGGTTTTCGTGTTTTACTGCTATCCACGAGATTTTGCCTTTTTCCACAACCGGGGCATCCGTCTTAATGGATTTGTCCAGAACAGGCTGCTGTTCGTCCACTATATACGAAACCGGTATGGGTGCGGATGAACACCCTGCGGCGCTTAATGCGAACAGGAGTGCGCAGCTGCACACGACTATATGATTGATTTTTATTCTGTTAAATTTCATGGGGGGTATCCTCCTTTGTCTCTACAGATAACATAACATAAAAACACATTTTATGCAAAAAGTTTCAGCCTGCGGATACGGAATGCGCCGTCCCTGGCGCTTTGGGGCAAACCTCAATCCGGTATGCGACCGGCAGTCACTTTTTGTTTGCATTTTGTCTAAATTGATAGCCGGGAACTGAATCTTGCCGTTTGCCAAAAGTGTTTCTTTATGCTACAATCCAGGTATGAAAAACCGCTCCCTTGTACTTGCGCTTCTTATTGTGTTTTTTTCCGGGACTCCACTTTCTGCCGCCGTCGACCTAAAGATTCCACTTGACTTTGCTCTTGGATATTCCGAGATTCCTCTGGACAAACACAAATCATATTCAACCGCTTATCCCTATCTGGTTCCAGGTCCCATCAGTGCCCAGTATATCTTCCAGGGACCGTCTTCCAAGTGGGAATTCGGTGCGGGGGCATCAATCCTTGTCTTTCCATATCAAGCACTCAATGCGGAAGGAAGCGCGCACTTTATAGCTGCGGTATTTCCCGGGAATTCCTTTATTTCTCTGGATGCAACAGTGGACCTTGGCATACTCACGTATTTTTACAAATACTGGGATGTCACTCTCAAGTCAAACAAAACGGAAGTTTCTGTCTCACCGCTCGCAATACTCTCACTGGAAGCTTCATGGCATTCCTCAAGGGAACAGGGGCTTTATGCAGGAGGAGGATTCTGCGCCGCATTTTCAAGACTCCGCTCCTCAGTCTACATTCCCTACACATTTCAGGCACACATAGGCTACAGATTTGCAACGCAGCGCTGAGCGTGCAAACTTAAGCGCTGGAGCGTACACTTTCACCGCTGGACTTCGCACCTAAGCGCATGAGCGCACTTCACTGCCCGACGCACAATTTCCCCACAGCTTCGGCCGTAAGCTCCTGCTGCACATCCGCAGAAACAAGGGCTTCATTGTCACCCGCCTGGAACCCGTAATTTCCAAACTGCCCGTGGTTACCGCCTTCAATAACAAGTTCAACCGCATCGTCAGTAAGGTTTTTCCGGTACTTTTCATAGTTCTTCATATTGAGCACACCGTCCCTGGAACCATAAACGGAAAGCACCCGCAGGCCGGAACCCTTCAGATTTTCCGTGGAATATGCCGCCATAAGCACAAGGCCTTCAAACCTGTCAGTGTGGGCAGCCGCAAAGGAAGCCGCCATCGCGCCGCCAAGAGAATGACCGCCTATATACCATGAGGCAATATCCCCATAGCGTTCGAGAACCCTAAGAGCCGCATTCATATCCATAATCGCAAAGTCGGAAGGCATCTGCACGATAAAACAGGCAATTCCCTTCTGCGCACACTTAATCATAAGCGGAAGGTACGACTGGTACTCAACCAGTCCTCCCGGATAAAAAATCAGTCCGGCAACAGCATTCTCCGGCCTGACCACTATGTAGGGATTGTCATTGGAAACCTGAATGCTGCCCGCATAAGGCGCAAGCAGTGCATCAAGGTCAAAGTCAGAAGTATAACTCCTGCATGAAAATACATCCAAAAGCAAAAGACTGAGCAAAATTGTAAAAACAAGACGTTTCATCGGAATCCTACTCCGCAAGGTTCACTTTCTGCAGCATAAGGCGGGCTTTATTGTGCGAAGGATTAAGTTTCAGCGCATACTGCAGAGTACGGGAAGCAGTCTGGTAATCACGCAGATAGTAATTCTGCTTGCCCATGCGGTACAGAGCCTCGGCTTTTATCCCGGCATCAACAGCACGTTCGGAAGCCCTGTTCAGACAATCCAGGGCAAGACGCGGCTGTCCGCTTCCAGCATAGACATTAGCCAGGTTAAGGCAGCAGTCCACGACAGCCTCGTTCTGGCCGCTTGCGTTGAACACAGGATTTCTTGTTCCCCAACGGTCAACAACACTCTTGTAAAGTCCGGCCGCCTCGGATATACGCAGATCCTGCACATAGAACCATGCCGCAAATTCCGCTTCCCATACAAGCAGCCTGTCCCCCATGTTAGATGGAACCACATCTGGATTCTCAGGGCTGCCGTACTGCTTCTGCAGATATGAGTTGAACAGAGTACGCGCGGAATCCATTTCACCGTTGTGTATAAGAACACCCAGTACATAGCGGACAATCTCCTGCGGGTACACGCCCGGTTGAATCTCGTTCTTTTCAAGAAGAGGCCACACACGCGAAGCCTTTACCGCAGCCTCGTCCGTCTGATGGGTACGGGAATACAGTTTTTCCTCAAGCACAATCAAAGCCGGATCAGAATTATTCCTTTCAGCAGTCTTGATTCTTTCAAATACTTCCTGTACAGACACAAAGGGAACAGCCTCCTGAGCTTCCATCAGTCTTGTCCTGAGACCGGCCGCCCTGATGCTTGCAGTCATCTTGTCATCAACAGGAGCCTCAGTGCAGCCAAGAGCATAGTCAGCGTAGGCAGCCAGCCCCTGAACATATTCCGGATAACGGTTCACAACCTGGGCAAGCGCGTGATACTGGCCGGCCCTGTCACCCATCTTCTTTGAATACTGGGCAGAATTAACATATAAGGAAGGAAGCAGTTCGTTCACCTGTCTGGAGACATTCACCTGATTCTGTTCAAGAAGGGCAAGAACCTCCTGCCTTGCAATCTCCGATTCTGTTTCCTCGCCAAGAATATAATAGTCGTCCGCAAGAAGAGCCTTCTGCAGAACAAGATCAGATGTTCCACCCTTAAAGGAATTACCTTCAGTCAAAACCTCAAGACTCTGAGCATAACGGCCTGTATCATAATAGACCGTACCCCAAAAGAGCGACTCCCTCAGCGAAGTTATATTCGTATGGAAAATAGCCGATGCACGGTCAACATCCCCGTACATCATAGAAAGGCAAGCGGCATTGATTCCCCAGATACCACGGCTCGCATTGCGTGCAGCCTCCTGGTACACAGGAATAAAGCGTCTGTCATAGAAAATCTCGGAACGGTCGTTCTGGGCGGACTTTTCCCCCTTCCTTAGCTTTTTCTTTTTTCCCGTAAAAAGTTCATCTGCCGACTTATCAGATTCAAGGGCATTCCGCATAAAGGCTTCAGCATACAGAGAACCATAGCGGGTACCGTTCAGGTTGCGTGACATCTTGAGCGCATCCTTCACCTTACCCTTGGACAGCAAAAAGTCAGAGTACACGGTCTGAATCTCCGGACTGTTCTTGATTTTTTTGTTTGCAGCCTTGAGAACCTGCTCGCACTTTGCGTCCTCGCCAAGCTTCCTGTAGCGCTTGTACACACCAAGACGCTCATAAGTGGAATGTGCCTGTTTCTGAGCTTTTTTAAGATAGGTTAAAGCTTCTTTTGTATCGCCGCTGTTCATCGCCTCGTCAGCATGATCAAGCAGGGTCGGCAGAGAGGCCCCCTCTGAATGGAGAGAGCATGATACATTTAAACTGGCAAGTGGTACTATGCACAGGGCAAGTACCACCGACAAGAGAAAGCTGCATAAGCGGTCAATTTTAGTAAACGTTTTTAAACACTCCATCTGACCAGGACGGAAAAAAGAACTATTCTCCGCTTACCGGATTTTCAGCCCCTTTATCCTGCTCCACTTCTTTACGGATATTATCCAGAATTGCATTGACAAAACGGAATGCCTTGTCATCGCCGTATCGCTTTACAATGGCAATGGCTTCGTCAATCACAACCAGCGGGGACAGATCAGTCTGGAACAAAAGCGAATAAACCGACATCCTCAGGACAGCCAGATTCACCCTGTTCAGGCGTGAAAAATCCCAGTTAGCACTCAGGTGCTTACGTATCATATCGTCAATTTCGGGAAGATGGTTGATAGTCCCGGCAATCAAAATACGTGCAAAATCAGAGGTTTCAGAATCTAGCGGAGCATTATCCGCAGCCCCTTCCTCCTCCGCAGGTTCTTCACCCTTTGAAGAGTTCACCCAATCCAGCTTCAGCAGATCTTCCAGACTCTGACCACCCACATCATATGAATGCAGGGCCTGAAACGCCAACACACGTGCTTTTCTTCGTGACATCGCTTCCTACCTTACCAGTTCAAGAGCGCTTTAAGGTCGGCGCCAGTCTTCTTGCGGTCAACATTTGCAGGAGTGTCAAGTCCAGTGGCCAATTCCTGTGCTGCACTAGCAAAGTACTGGGTCTGCTTCTGGGTAGTCAGACTGTTCTTAATATAATCATAAACAGTTACAGTTGTCTCCGGCTGAACAAGGTCGCTGAGCGAAAGCATCTTTGCATCATACTTCTTCTGCACAGCATAGAACTGATAGTCGGTTGAAGTGTCGCTGAGTTCGCTCACATAGCCCACTTTTTCCCCGAAGAGCTTGATGATATTGTCAAATGACCATCCAAGCTGCTGGGCCTGAGCCGCAGTCTTCTGCACAAGAATGTTGCCAGCCTGATACTTCTTGCCGTTGTCTTCAGAGTTCTTGATGGAATTCTCGCTTGAGGCGCTCTTTACATACTGGTTGCGAATGTTGGTGGCTGTAGTCTTTGCGGCAACAGCATCAGATCCCTTTGGAACAACAACCAGAAAAAGCTTGACCATATCGTTCCAGACAAAGGTGGACTTGTTCAGGCTGTAGGCATTGCGGATTTCCTCGTCAGTTGCGGCAACAGACTGAAGGTCATTCTGCTTCTTTGTATAGACATACTGCTGGGCTGTCAGCTGTGATTTAAGATAAGCCTTGTACTCGGCAAGAGACATGCTTGTGTTTTCCTTGATATAAGCCTCAAGAGTCTTGTTGAACTGCTTCTGGATGATTTCAGAAAGCTGAGCCTCTGTAACCTGCTGTCCAAGCTGCTGGCTAAAAGTGTTCAGGAAAGCCGCATTCACCTGAGTGTCGGTCACAACAAGACCTTCCTTTGCAGCAGCCTGTGCAATCAGTTTTTCCTGAATCAGGCTGTCCAACAACTGTGAACGCTCGTCAGCAGTAAGAGTCCGCTTTACACCATAAGTCTCGTACTGTTTTTCCATGAAGGCTGCACGTGTCTTAAGCTGTTTTACAGTAATAGTTTCAGACTTATTCAATTTAACCACAGCAAGTGCCTGAAGGTCGTTAGCCTGACCAAAGACAGATGCCGCGACAGTCAACAAAAGTGCGATTCCAATAGCTATGCGTTTCATAAAACTTCCTCTTCTAAACAAAACTTTCCGCACCCGACCCTACCGGACGCGATTCATAAATATAACAAACACGCTTTTTTTACGTTACAAACGACTTAAAGAAAGCGCTAACTTTCCAAAGGCAGCCCGCCGGAAATTACGGCCCTAATACGGCGGACACCGGCAGAAGAAGACTGTTCCTTGACAATCTTGAACTCGCCAATCTGGGCAGTGTGCTGCACATGAGGTCCACCGCAGACTTCCTTGCTGAACCAGTCAGTCTTGGGGTCACGGCCGATAGTGTAAACCTTGACGCTTTCGCCGTACTTGTTGGCAAAGAGAGCCCGTGCACCCTCAGCCTTGGCCTGCTCAAGAGTCATCACTTCCATAGTAACAGGCAGGTCTTCCTTGATTTTCTGGTTTACAATTTCCTCAGCCTTCTTGACCTCTTCCGCAGTCATCGGACGGTCAAAGGTAAAGTCAAAGCGCATACGCTCGTTGTTGATATTGGACCCCTTCTGGGCAACCTGGTCACCCAGGACATCCACCAGAGCCTGCTGAAGAAGGTGGGTCGCAGTGTGATACTTTGTGGTAATCTCAGACTGCTCCGCAAGACCACCCTTGGCCTTACCCGCATCAAGCGACTTGGACGCCTCCTGATGCTTCTTCTCAGCTTCCTTAAAGCCCTCGATATCCACAGTAAAGCCGTTTTCCGCACCAAGTTCCTGTGTAAGCTCCACAGGGAAACCGAAAGTGTCGTACAGGCGGAAGGCAACCTTACCGGAGATTTCCTTCTTTGGATTCTTCATCAAGTTTGGAAGCAGCTTCTGGAATTCAGCCTCACCCTTCTTGAGAGTGTCGCGGAATTTATTTTCTTCGGCAGTAAGTTCCTTCTTAATCTTTTCAGCATTGTCTGCAAGCTCAGGATACGGTCCCTTGAAGTTCTCAATCACCGGTTCGGCAATCTTTGCAAGGAATTCATTTTCAATTCCCAGCTTGAGACCATGGCGTACAGCACGGCGGATCAGGCGGCGGAGAACATAACCGGCCCCCACGTTGCTTGGAGACACACCCTTCTGGTCGCCAAGGATGAACACTGACGCGCGTGCATGGTCGGCAATTATGCGGACACTCTTGTCCTTTTCAGGATCATCGCCGTATTTGTATGAAGCAAGGCTTTCGATACCGGCAATAATCGGCTGGAAAACCTCGGTAAGATACACGCTGGTTTTTCCCTGCAGGATGCAGTTGGTGCGCTCAAGGCCCATACCGGTGTCGACATTCTGCTTAGGCAGCTTGACCAGAGTCTTTTCGTCTATGCGGTTGAACTGCATGAACACATTGTTCCAGATTTCCATCCAGTTGGCACTGTCAGTCTTTTTGTTTGACCCCACAGGAGGAAGCCCTTCACCAACCCAGTAGAAAATCTCGGTGTCAGGACCGCAGGGACCGGTCGGACCAGCCGCCCACCAGTTGTCACTTGCAGGAAGATACGCTATCTTGTCCTCCGGCATACCGTTTTCCTTCCAGTAACCTGCCGCTTCATCGTCACGGGGAGCACTTTCGTCCCCCTCAAAGACAGTCACGGAAATCTTGCGAGGATCAAGGCCAAGCCACTTTGGGCTGGTCAAGAATTCATAGGAAAAAGAGATTGATTCTTTCTTAAAATAATCACCCAGTGACCAGTTGCCAAGCATTTCAAAGCAGGTAAGGTGGCTCGGATCTCCGACTTCGTCAATGTCACCAGTGCGGATACACTTCTGGTAGTCAGTAAGACGTGTTCCGGACGGATGAGGCTCACCCAGAAGATACGGAACCAGCGGATGCATACCGGCCGTAGTAAACAAAACAGAAGGGTCATTTTCCGGAATCAGTGACTGACCGGAAATCTCTGCGTGATTCTTGCTCTTAAAAAACTCAATGTATTTGGAACGTAACTCGTTAGCTGTCATAACAGTTTATAGTAGAATAATACCTCAAATTAGTCAATATATCAGGAGCACACTGCACCGCCAACCCGTGTTCCGGGGTTCCGGCACAGCCTCCATGGCTTGCGCCACCGCCCTGCGGCCCCTCCACCCGGGGCTAGTCTCAAGCCCCGGAAGCATCAGTTCACCCCGAACTCGCCGTATTCGCAGCCGATGTGACCCACCCGTATATCATCCACCAGAACCAGCTTACCGCGGACCTTTTTGTAAAGCTTTACATTTCCAGAACCGTTTCCGCCGTTCCACAGCCTGTCAAAGCGTTTGTTGCCGTCAGGATCCTCGTAATTAACCCAGAGCATGTCCGCCTTTCTGCATGTGACATTGGTCTCCATCACTGCACGCAGATTTTCCTGCCGCACATGCCACACAATCTCATCTTCAGTCTCAGTACATTCAAACCTGGTGCGGGTAAAAGTCCAGAATTTACTGAAGTTGAATTCGTAAGGCATTCCCTCATACCAAAAGGCGCTCAAAAGCTTACGGTCCAGGGCAATTCCAAAGACCTTCGGACGGCCGCCCCCTATGTCAAAGACAGAATCACAAAGCCCCCTGCCGGTCACATTGCTCACAAGGTCGTTGGAAGAAAGCCACACCCAGGGAGAAGTAAAGCCTGAGCCCCAGTTCTTGTCAGAATAGCCGAACGAAGACTCACCCTTCACCGTGTAAGTCCGTCCGTCAAGTTTTATGGAACCGCTCACAAGGGTCTTCATTCCCTCGGCATGCCAGTACATCTCAAATGCCTTGAGTGCGCGGAACAAAGAAGATGCACCGTACCCCACATTGAACGCCACCTGCTTATCCAGACGCAAGTCCCACTCCATAGAGCCTGAGTCGCTCATCAGCTCAGGATGTCCGGCAGCCTCCTCCTCACTGACACTCACAGAGCCCCTGAGCCCGGTGTCGTCTGCATAACAGTCCCCTGCCTTGACTGAATATGGGGCATCCGCATGAAGACTCACCTCCGACCAGGGAAAGAACCTGTGCAGCTGCTTTTTATTTTTTCCCCAACAGCCGGCCTTGACCATTAAATAAGAAGGTTTTTGTCCATTTTTCTTAGATTCCGCGCTCTGGCCAAGCACGGCCTTAGTGCCGCCAAGTGCCGGATTGCAGAGAAAAAACTCCACAAAGAAGGGCACTTCCTCACCGTCTGCATCGTCAATTGCAGTAAAAGAATGCCACCACCAGTCATAGCCCCTTTTGGCAAATTTTCCATCGAGCATACAGGAGTTACGCTTCAAATCATGTGTGTTAAAATGTCTCATAAATTCCCCTTAATCCGATACGCACGTTTTTGACTTTTAAATTATATCCCCACAAAGTCGCTTTGTCGAGTTACACATCAGGTCAAACTGTAACTTCTTTCCTGTGGAATTGAATAATATTCCAGGATATGGTATTTTCCATATATAATGGATAAAGAAAAACTTCACCAGGCAATCATCTCCGGGACAGAATTCACCTTTGCCCGCAGTGGTGGAAAGGGTGGTCAGAACGTAAACAAAGTGAACACCAAGGTTCACGCCATGCTTCCTGTCGCAAAAATGGCAGGACTTTCAGAAGATGAACTCACAGCAGTGCTCCGTAAGCTTGCACCTAAAA
>CAMNHD010000018.1 GCA_946538875.1 uncultured Treponema sp. | reverse complement strand
TCCATAAAACTAGCAACTCAAAGGAATCTGCGGCACGTGGCTCAGCAGCTCAGGTTCATCGGAAGCGGCGGAAATGGAGTTTCCCGCAGGAGTTCATTCACCGAGTTTATGTACATGGACTGCAGCACCGAAAAGATGCGGTTGGCACATTCATTCTGGGAATAAACATCATCCTGATCCATAACAGCAATTATAAGGTAGGAAACATTCAGAGTGGCAAGAGTCTGCTGGTATTCATCCAGCACATTCGCGTTCAGCCTTAGCTCGCACTGAAGGTTGTTGCCGTTGGGAGTCTCCGGCATAAGGTTCAGACGGTTCATGTTCACATTCATCTTGTGCGTGGGTGCGAACTGGTTTACGGTGATATGTTTTTCCTTGAGGATAGTTCTGATAATCTTCATAATTCTAGAATATACCATTGGTAGTTTTGCGTCCAGTGGAACGCCCCTGCATTGTGGACCGGATACTGGACGGGCGTATTCCGCAGTGCAACTTGACGGCAAGATCCCGGCTTTGCGCAACTACGCTTCCGCTCCGGCCGGCCGCATGCGTCCGTCTGCCTGGCGGCATTGCTCCAATCCGGCGTAAAATATAAGCGGGACGTAGGAAAAAGATAAAAAGGTTAAAAACGGGATTTAAATCTTGACTTTAAGGAAAGTTTAGCCCATAATGAACTTATAATCTTAAACATAAGGAGATTTTACACATGAAAAAGATTTTAGCATTGGTAGCAGTGGCAGTGGCATCCGTAGCTTTGGCAGCTGCTGACCCAATTCTCTTTGTACACGGTTTTGCTGGATGGAATGCTGGTGCAAGTCATTTGTATGATACAACAAATGAACAGGCAATTGGTCCCTACACCTATACAAAGTCAAGACCTTTTGCAAATAACCTTGATTTTGGCGGTGGAGTAGCAATTAACATTCCATTCGGCGGATACTTTGGTGTTCAGCCAGGTCTTGATTTCTACTTCAATCAGTTTGGTACAAAGTATACTCACACATTGGGGAATACCTCGACGAGCAATACCTACGCCTACAGTTATATGTCATTGGACATTCCTTTACTTCTTACAATCAAGTACAAAAAGTTCAATTTTGCTCTGGGACCAAATTTCTCTATTCCTGTCGGTGATTTGAAAGAATCAGACAATGGTGGAGATGCAACTTCCGTTTCTGGAAGCATCAACCACTTTATCTTTGGTCTTCAGTTTGGTGCAGGCTATGAGGAGCGCCTTGGCATGGCACGCTTGATAGGTTCAGTCCGCTACCTTTTGGACTTGACACCGGCTCTGTCTGTAACTACAACAGATTCTAACGGAGAGCATAATTATAAGTATTTTACCCGCCGTGGTCTCTTCCTTGACATCGGTGCAAAGATTCCTCTTTCTTTCTAAGTTAGGGTAATCATTACCGCATAAAGCCGCTTCCGGTTACGGGGGCGGCTTTTTTTTTGTTTGGGGCAGGTATAGGTGGTGACTGCATTCACGTGCTTATTCTTCTATAATGCGGTACATGGGGCTCTGGCCGGGGAGAAGTTCCAGTATGTTCTTTTCGCAGGAGAGGACTTCTGTGGGGTCGTGAGTGACATGTAGCAGAGTGGTGGTACCTGTCTGTGCAACAGTTTCCAGGAGGTCAAGGATTTTCTGGCGGTAGTTTTCGTCAAGGCCGTGGCAGGGTTCGTCCAGAATCAGGACGCGCGGGGTCTTTACTGCAGCCCTGAGAATAAGGATTGCACGCTGTTCTCCATAGCTGAGAGAGCTGAAGCTTTGCTTTTCCCGTCCGCCAAAGCCTGCGAGTTTGAGCCACTGATATGCAGTCGCCTTTTCAAAGTCGGTGGACTGTTCGTAAAGGCCTATGCTGTCGTGGAATCCTGAGATTATCACGTCCTGAAGAGTTGTGTCTCCCACCATGCGGTACTCAACGTGCAGACGGTAGCTCACTATGCCCAGCTGTTTCTTTATGTCCCAGATTGTTTCTCCGGAGCCGCGCTTTTTTCCAAAGAGGAAAATCTGCTGGCTGAATACCTGCATGTTGTCTCCGGTAATCAGTTCAAGGATTGTAGTTTTTCCTGAACCGTTCGGCCCTCTGATGCACCAGTGGACACCTTTCTGCACTTCCCATGTGAGATCCTGCAGCACGTGATGGTCTCCCCAGCCTACGTTCACATTTTCAAAGCGTATGAGACTCTGTGGAACTGGTGTGTTGTTTATGTCCTGGGTAAGGGAGTCGCTTTCGCGGCGGATTTTTTCCAGGCTTGCAAGGAATTCCTCCCGTTCAGCCTTGGCGGTGGCGGCTTTTTTTGCATTGCGTTCTGCCACGAGTTTTTCGTATGTGCTGCGGGGGCCGCTGTATGAAACTGTTCCCTGTGAGAATTCCAGTACGTGGCTTATGCTTGAAGGAATTTCCTGGAAGCGTTCCATGCTGAGGATTATGCGCGGGAATGTTGCGTCGGCGGCGGTTGCGGAAAGCTGCTTTGAGACTATCGTGTCAAAGAATTCCAAAAGGATTTTTCTTGACTGTGCATCTAATCCTGCAAAGGGGTCGGAAAGGACTAGGAGTCTGCATCCAGAAAGCAGTGCCCGGCAGAGGAGTGTGCGGCGGATTTCTCCGGTGCTCATGTAGCGCAGTCCGCGGTCAAGGATTTTCTCAACACCGCAGAGCTTTACCTGCGGCATTGTTTCAAGCCGGGATGCAATTGGCGGAAGGGGTGCGTTCTTTTTGCTTGAACCTCCCAGGACTTCTGCAATGTATTGTCTGCCGGTGCGGCCGGCGTCTTCTTTGTCCATGTATTCGCTTTCGTCACGGGCGCGTTCCTCTTCTATAAGGCGTGCGGCGGCTTCCAGCGAGACAAGTGCGGTGGAGTTGTGGAAGATGGTCTGGTATTGGGATGTGGATTGGGAGGCGGAGTCTGTCTGCGGGCATTCCTGAGGAGTAAATTCTGCGAATTGGGCCAGGGCGTTTACGAATGCGGCTTTGCCTCCTCCGTTGGGGCCTGTGACCAGCCATGCCTGTCCGGGGTCCATGGTCCATGTGAATGGTTTTAGGAGCTGCTTGCTTCCGTTCTGTATGCTGCAGTTTATGATATTGATAAGATGCTGTATTTCCATGATGGTCTCCGCTTGCACTTGACTGTGGGGGATACTATAGCACTTAGTGCCGTGTTTTTCAATTGCGGAGTCAGTGGCTGAACTCTTCCCAGCGGGTGTTGTGCAGGATGTCTGTGGCGGCAAGGCGGATGCGCTTGTGGGCGGCGGTTCCGGAAATCTGGACCTTCTGGACAAAGCCTATGTTGTAGAATCCAAGTGCGTTTCCTGCACTGTGACAGACAAAGCCTTCGCGGTAGGGACCGTTTTCAAGGACTATCTGTGGCACAAGTCCAATTCCAAGTCCCAGTGCGGCTAATGCCATTACCGCTTCGTTGCCTTCTGTCTCTGCGGCAATCACGGGCTTTACGTTGCGGCTTTTTACCCAGCTGTCAAAGCGTCGGCGGGCAAGTCCGGCCTTGGGCAGAATGAGCGGCACTGAGCTTACTATGTCCTGGGGGCTTCCGCTGACTTGAACATAAGGCCCCTGGCTGCTTGCGGCGAACACCAGCGGGGAAGTGCGGACGGGTATGCAGTCGAAGATGTCGATTTTAGTGTCAGGGATGGCGGCTACGGCAAGGTCAGCCCTTCCTTCCTTGACGGCTTCTGCTGCTGCGGCTGGGTCTCCGGTTTCTATACTGAGGTTTATGTCGGGATATTTGGACTTAAGCAGTTTGATGAAGGGAGGCATTATTGTGTAGCAGGCTGTTACGCTTGCATAGACGTGGAGTGTTCCGCGTACTGTGGCTTCGTTGCGGTGGAATGCCTGTAGGATTTCCTGCTGGTTTTCAAGGCTCTGTTCTGCGAATTTGGCAAAAAGGATTCCGTCCTGGGTAAGGCTTACTTCGCGGTTGTCCCGGTCAAAGAGTGTGGAGGCGGTCTCTTCTTCCAGACGGCTTACCAGGCGGCTTAGGGCAGAGGGGCTGAGTCCGACTTCCTGGGCGGCTTTTGCAAAGTGAAGGGTGCGGCTTAATGTCAGGAATGCCTTTAGTTCAAAAAAGTCCATGGGGTCAGTATAGCGGATTTGGCTGAATGTTTGTAGCACCCGGGGATAAAAGACATTCAAAAACCTGAGCGGGTCCCAGTAACGGAAAAAGCCAAAAGGTATCCTACGCCCGATTGGAGGCAGACTGGCCGGAAGGCCGGGAGCCCGCAGGGCCGGAACGGGAGTGGAGTGCCGCAAAGCGGGGATCTTGCCGACGGGTGGCTCTGCGGGATACGCTCAAGGCGTGGATGGCGGGTGTCAAGTGCCGTTCAGATGAACTAGGAAAGGCATCTGGGTTCCTGTCTGGTAAAGGCTCATTTTTATATACTACTTGATTTTTTACACCTTTCAAGTTATCCTATGGTGTTAGAAATTTTGCTAGGATAGAGGTTTGTATGAGTAATTTGAAATATGACTTTTCTGTTGAAAGTCTTGGAGAATGCAAGGTTCCTTCTCCGATTGAGCTTTCCAAGGAACATGGTAATTTCCGTGCGCTTTATGTGAAGGATACTACTTTTGTGCGCAACCAGGTGAATGTCTTTGCTGACGATAAGGGCGATGCCAGCGACATGACTAATCTTATGGAAAAGGCTGGTCCCCGTGAATTCATTTATTTTAATCCTGCGCATGTGACTGCCGGTATCTGTACCTGCGGTGGCCTGTGTCCTGGTCTGAATGATGTCATCCGTTCTGTGGTCCGCTGTCTGTGGAACCGCTACGGTGTCCGCCGCATCCGTGGCATTCAGTTTGGCTACAAGGGATTTTTCTCTGAGCAGGGCTACGATGCTATTGACCTTAACCCGGACAATGTTGACTCTATCCACAAGATTGGAGGCTCTTTCCTGGGTACAAGCCGTGGTGGCGGTGACCGCGTCACTGACATTGTTGACTCTATCGAGCGTATGAACATCAACATGATGTTTATCATAGGCGGTGACGGTACCCAGCGCGGTGCTCTGGATATTGGCAACGAGATTGAGCGCCGCGGTCTTAAGGTTGCGGTTGTGGGTATTCCCAAGACTGTTGACAACGACCTTCAGTTCATTGACCGCTCCTTTGGTTTTGAGACTGCCGTTCAGAAGGCTACCCAGGCTATCAACTCCTGCCACATGGAGGCTCATTCACAGATTAACGGAATTGGTCTGGTAAAGCTTATGGGACGTGAGTCAGGCTTTATTGCAACTGCCGCTTCCATTGCAAGCCATGAGGCAAATTTCTGTCTTATTCCCGAAGTTCCCTTTGACATTGATGGACCAAACGGCTTCCTTGCAAACCTTGAAGACCGCCTTAACAGAAGGCACCATGCTGTTATCGTCGTTGCTGAGGGTGCAGGCCAGGAGCTTCTTGCAACTACCAACCAGACTGACGCTTCCGGTAACAAAAAGCTGGCGGACATTGGTGTGTACCTGAGGGACAGGATTACTGAATACTTTAAGAAGAAGGGTATCCACATCAACCTTAAGTACATTGACCCGAGCTATGAGGTTCGTGCCGCCGTTACAACTGCAAACGACTCTATCTACTGTGAACGTCTTGGCAACAATGCCGTACATGCTGCAATGGCCGGTAAGACAAAGATTGTCATTGGTCTTGTGCATGACAAGTATGTTCATATTCCTATTACCATGGCAACCCTCAAGCGCAACACTGTGGATCAGGAAAGCTCTCTGTGGCGCGACTGTCTGGATGCTACTCTGCAGCCTGTTTATATGGTAAACAATATCAATACTGTTACTGAAAAGCTCCGCAAGGATGCTGACGAGGCTAACGCTAAGGCTCTTGCTCGTCTTGAAAAGGTTAACAGTATGAAGAGCGGCAAGTAAGACTTTTTGGCTTTCTGCTGAATGTGGAGACCGCGGTTTCTGCAGCGTGTGTTGGTCGTGCGCTGTGGGGCCGCGGTTTTTTGTTTGCGGTCTGGGGTGTTGTTTGGGGTAGGTGTACGCTATGGGGTGAGACTTGTGGTGGCCGGCAGTAAAAAAGTCTGAAAGTTGTTTGGAGAAACCGCCGATATAGTAGAAAGGGTTTCCCTTTTTTTTGTTCAGTAAATGTCTGGAGGATTCTATGCTTAAGAAAATAAAACTGCTTGCTCTGCTTTTTTGTCTGCTTGCAGGACTTGTTCCTGTTTTTGCCCAGAATAATGCGGAAAGCTGGTATATTTGTCTTGGTTCGTACCGTAAGATAGAAAATGCCCGCATGTTCAAGGCGGCGGCTGAAAAAGAAGGCCTTCCGACTTTTATCCATGAACACAAGGATGGAAATACTGTTCTGTACAGGGTTTTGTATGACGAAGCATTTAACCGCGTGAGGGATGCTAACCCCAGATTGAACGAGCTGGCCCAGAAGCGTTTTATCAAGCGTAATGTAAAGTCTTCGCTGTGGTTGTGCAGGGCAGAGAAAGAGTCTGTGATGACGATTGTTCCGGTTGAGACGGAACCTGTGGCTGCTTCTGTGGTTGAGGAAGCTGCTCCTGTGGTAGAAGAGGCCGCTCCTGTGGTCGAGCCGGTTGTTCCGCCTGTAAGTGAGCCTGCTCCGGTTGAAGAGGCGTTTTCCGTACTTGCCGGGCCTGAAAGGACTGAAGAGCCTGCCCCTGTGATTGTAGAAATATCGGATATAGTTGATGAAGAGAAAGAAGCCTTTGTTCCGGTTTACGAGAAAATAGACGCTTCGATTGATGATACTTCGCGTTATCCTTTCAAGAAGAATGTTCCTGAGATGGACTTGCCTGAAGCAGAGGATGCAGAAATACTTCCTGAACCAGAGCCGGAGCCTGAACCAGAGCCTGAGCCGGAACCTGAACCAGAGCCTGAGCCGGAACCCGAACCGGAACCCGAGCCCGAACCGGTACCTGAACCTGACCAGAGCGGCGAGCTTGCTGTGGAACAGGAACCTGTTGTTGAAGAGCCTGAGCCGGAACCTGTTGAGGAACCTGTTCTTGATGAACTTTCCCTGCAGATAGAAGAAGACGATTCACTGCCTCCTGCCGAACCTGTTCAGCTTGAAACAAATGAGCAGGATATTACTTTGGTCCAGGATACACCATTCTCACTGCTGGTGCACAGCTACAAGGAAGAGGGACAGGCTCAGCATGACCTTAAGCGTCTTCAGGATAAAGGCTTTGACGCATACGTGCTCAAGAAATACAACAGCGAGGCACTTTTCCACTTTGACCTGCATGTTGGACATACAGCATCGGAGGAAGAACTACTTGCCGACAAGAATGCGCTTGAAGCCCTGGGTGTGACGGGCATTCAGTCTGCCAACTATCACGAGCTGGTGTCAGAGCTTGAGATGTACGACCGCGTTGTTCAGGAGCAGAATGTTATCTTTGAGGATTCAAGGTACTCCATTCCTGACATTCTTTCAAAGAGTGTGCAGAATTGTATGCAGATGTTCCCCGCAAACCGCGACTATCAGATTGAGTATTTTGAACTTGTTGACTATGACAATCTGAACAGTCAGATAATTTCTCTGCCTGCAAGCATAAAGGTGGACGATTACCTGAATTCTTCCACGATGTCAGTGCATGCGTGCGGATATGCGGACTATACTGACCAGCTGTTCAACAAGAAATTCTCCATTATTGTGGCGCAGGCAAGTGCCGGAACCTTTAGCCCAAGTGTGCAGTCTTTTATTGCAGACGCAAAGGTAAACTATGCCGCAAGGGAAAAGCCAGGCGTGACTCTTGGCAGAGGCCTTGTACCGTGTACTGTGACCGGAATCGGAACGAACTGGTATGTTGCCGGAACCAACGAAGACGGAAGCCTTTATATACAGCTGACTATCAAGGGCTTGGATGAAGAGCAGTTTGTCCAGTTTGTCGAACGGGCCTATTCAAACCGCAGTCTGTTGGTTTATCCTCAGATAAGAAAGAACCTTCTTATGCTGCCGAATAACCGCAGTGCTCAGCGCATGTTTATGTACTTCTACCTTCAGCAGGTGGGTGAAAGTTATGCCAGGGGCAAGAATAATGCGGAATGGGCTAAGCAGATGGTGGGCCACTGGTACAGCCACGCGCACTTTATGCAGGGGGATAAGGAAGCCTATGTGGGAACATTCGATCTGGACTACGACTTCTCTGCGGTAAAGAATCAGGAATCATACCAGGAATATCAGGCTTCAAAGGAAATCAGCGACAAGAACCATCCGCATAATCTGAATGGCCTGGAAGGATGGTTCATGTCAAGCCTTGGTGTGTCGGAACTGTCATTCAATGTCAAGTCTTTCTCTGTGTCTCTTAGCAGTCCGCATCCCAACAGTCTTGATGAAGACAGTCTGCATGATTTTGTTCTTGATTTGAATATCTGGGACAAGGGAACGGCTGAAGAAAACTGAGTTGAGCCTTCCCGGCGCATATTTTCTTGACGGCTTGAAAATTACATGCATTTATTTTATGATAGGCGCATGAAAGTTATCGTTGTTGGAAATGGTGGCCGCGAACACGCCATCGCATGGAAGCTTGCGCAGAGCAAGGCTGTTTCTCAAGCTGTCTGCGTTCCGGGTAATGGCGGAACTGCTTTGGAAAACAAGTGCGTCAACATCACTCCTTCCCAGTGTGACTATCTGGCCGGGGTAAAGGGAAATGATGTGTACGTAAAGATTGCCTTGCATGAAGGATGTACAATGGCTGTTATCGGGCCGGAAAATCCTTTGGCGGAAGGTATTGCCGATGCGTTCTGGCAGGCTCACATTCCTACAGTCGGACCAAAGAAGGCCGGTGCACAGCTTGAGGCAAGCAAGGATCTTGCCAAGGACTTCATGAAGAAGTACGGTGTTGCCTGTGCAAAGAGCGAGACTTTTACCGATGAAAAGGCCGCTTTGGATTATATTGACAAAGTAGGTGCTCCTATTGTAGTTAAGGCCGACGGTCTGGCTGCCGGTAAGGGTGTCGTTGTCGCAAAGACTGTTGACGAGGCAAAGGAAGCTGTTCACGAACTGATGGAAAACGGTATGGTGGGAGATGCGGGTAAAAAGCTTGTCATCGAAGAATACCTGCGTGGAACCGAGATTTCTATTCTTGCGGCTGTTTCTGTCACGCCGGAATCTGCTGCTGCCGGTAAGGCGACTATCGTACCGTTCCTTGCAGCCCGTGACCACAAGCGTCTCTGTGATGGCGCAAAGGGACCGAACACTGGCGGAATGGGTGCAATCAGTCCGGTTGATGATGTTACGCCGCTGATTCAGTCACAGTTTGAAAAGAATATTCTCCAGCCAAGCTTGAACGGTCTTGTAAAGGAAGGTTTTGATTACCGCGGATTTATTTTCTTTGGTCTCATGCTTACTGCTGAAGGCCCCAAGTGTCTTGAGTACAATGTGCGCCTTGGCGATCCGGAGACTCAGGCTGTGCTTCCGCTGATGGACTTTGACTTTGAGCAGATGTGCGAGGCAATAATCGACGGTTCCCTCAAGGATTTTGACTTTGCATGGAAGAAGGGATATGTGGTGTCTCCTGTTGCGGTGAGTGGCGGTTATCCACGTGATTATGCAAAGGGCATTCCTATTTTCCAGGATAAAAATTCTATTAACGCAACAGGCGCAAAAATCTTTATTGCCGGAGCAATTGCCGACAGAAGATCAAACCACTCTTCACGCCCGGACTCAACAGGCCTTGTGACAAGCGGTGGCCGCGTTCTTGCTGCATCCGCTTACGGCAATACTTTTGACGAGGCATGGAATAAGGCATACGAAGCTATGAGGGCAATAAACTTTGAAGGTATGTTCTACCGCAAGGATATAGGTCTTCCTGGAGCAACAGAGTCCAACTGAGTTTTTGATTCAGTGCGGTTCCTCTTTACAGAGGGTTG
Organism: uncultured Treponema sp.; assembly: GCA_946538875.1. The sequence goes on along the minus strand of CAMNHD010000018.1, from coordinate 2,101 downwards.
AAAAATTGGGTGGCATCGGAAAAATCGTGACCGTTCAGGGCGTCCGGAAGGTCGTCGGAAGTGATGATGATTCCGTTGCCATTTAATTTGAATCTGAGTATCCATTTGCCGCTTGTCCTTTCCTCTTTCTTATTGAAGGGTTTGACCGTTTCCTTGAATACCGGTGTAAATACAATCTGATTGTTCGTGGAGGTAAAGTTACCCTTCCAAGTGATTGTTACCGAAAGGTTTTGATAAGTGATTGTCATGCTTCCGTTCTCAAAGCACTGTATGGAAGTGCTGCAGTTGTTGTCATTGTAGTGCCATTCACCGATGCATATATTATGGTTGTGAATTTCTGACAATGGCGGGAAATGTCTGTCGACTTTCTTGAGGGCTTCGTGCATATCAAAAAGGGGAGCGGGATTTTCATTTGTGTCCTGGGTTGCTGCACAGAAAGGAACAAAGCTCAGCAGGGACAAAAGCATAAAAAGTATACGATTTTTCATGTTCAGCCTCCACATTTTATTATAACTGTAGATTCTGCCGACAATACTTCTCTCTGATAAATTATTGATTATAACTGAAAGAAAATCAAGTGGAAAAGTCTACATGTAAAAACAAAATATTGATTTCCGTGTCCAGAAAGCGGTTCCACTGGAACAAGCCCTGCAAAAACTGTATACTAGGCAACATGGAAAAAGCTTTGTATTTGATTCCCGTGACACTCGGCGATTTTTCGGAAGACTTGATTCAAAAGTCTGTGCCGCCTTATAACAGGACTATTATTTCAGAGATAAAGCACTTTATTGTGGAGAATATCCGCACTGCAAGACGATTCCTTAAGGCGGTTGACAAAAGCATAGACATAGACTCCCTCACTTTTTACGAACTCAACGAACACACTGATGTCAAGACAGTTTCCTCTTACCTTGATCCTCTGCAGAAGGATTCCCAAAGCATGGGCATTATTTCAGAAGCAGGCTGTCCGGCTGTGGCTGATCCAGGAGCTGTTATAGTGGAGCTTGCGCAGAAAAGGAATCTGCCTGTGATACCGCTGGTGGGGCCTTCGTCCATGATAATGGCGGTGATGGCAAGCGGTTTCAACGGGCAGAGCTTTGCCTTCAATGGGTATCTTCCGGTCAAGGCGGGTGAAAGAACCTCCAGGCTGCGTGCTCTGGAGGCAAGGGCGTGGAAGGAAGATCAGACCCAGCTGTTTATAGAGGCGCCGTATCGTAACCTGCAGATGCTCCAGACAATTGTTTCCACCTGCCGTAAGGACACAAGGCTTTGTATCGCCGCCGGAATGACTACTCCGCAGGAGTATGTGCGTACCATGACTGTTGCCGAGTGGAAGACACAAAGCGAACCTCCTGTGAACAAAGTGCCTGCTATTTTTCTTTTGTACAAGGCTTAGGTGGGGAAAATGTCTATGACTTTTGGCAAATCGATAATTCTTATGGGAATCAAGCATTGCGGCAAGTCCACACAGGGAAGGTTTCTGAGCAGGGAACTGAATATGCCGCTTTACGATACAGACGATGTGGTGCAGGAGCTTTACGGCAGGAGTCCAAGAGAAATCTACACCCAGGAGGGGCAGGAAGCTTTTCTCAAAGCCGAATCCCTGGCATGTGCGCATATAGAAAAACTTCTTGAAGGCGGTGCAAGCCATGCTGTCATCGCCACGGGCGGCGGAATCTGTTCAAATACTGCTGCTTTGGAAACTCTGCATAATCTTGGAGTCTTTGTCTTTCTGCAGGCAGACGAAAAGATTGCCTCTGACCGCATAGTGCGCGAAGCCAAGCTTAAAGACGACGGTTCCTTGGAAAACCTTCCGGCATATATAGCAAAAAAAAATCCCCGTTCCATCAAAGAAGTCAGGGATTTGTTCCATGATTTTTATGTCGAGCGCACAAAGATATACTCAAGTCTTGCTGATGTTACAGTTCCTATGGACAATCAGCCCAAGGCCGTCAACATGAGCCGCATTCTGAATGCGCTGAAGACTCTTTGAATCCAAGGCTTTGCCCGGGAACATCAACCGCAGCATCCGCCCCCACAGCTGCAGCTGTCGGAGCAGTCTCCGCCGCATCCGTCTCCGCATCCACCGCAGCCGCATCCG